>NZ_JBFRER010000136.1:0-19311 GCF_052114405.1 Streptomyces sp. M-16
CGCAGGGTGTCCTCGCCGCGATGGCGGGGGAGAGCCTGCCGGAAGCCTTCTCCGGGCTGCTGACCCCGGTGCTGCGCAAGGACCGTCCCGAGCCGGAGGCCTTCCTCGGCGCCCTCGCCGAGGCCTGGACCCGCGGCCTGCCCGTCGACCGGGCCGCCGTGGCCGGCGGTCCGGCGGCGGCCACCGCCCCCGTGGACCTTCCCACGTACGCCTTCCAGCGCAGCCGCTACTGGCCGCGCCCCGCCACCACCTCGGCGGACGTGGTCGCGGCCGGGCTCGGCGCCGCCGGGCACCCGCTGCTCGGCGCCACCGTGACGCCCGCCGACGGGGGGCAACTGCTGCTCACCGGGCGGATCTCCCTGCACAGCCACCCCTGGCTCGCCGACCACGCCGTGGCCGGCACGGTCCTGCTCCCCGGCACCGCCTTCGTCGAACTCGCCCTGCGCGCGGGCGACGAGGTGGGCTGCGGCGAGCTGGACGAGCTGGCCATCGAGACCCCCCTCGTCATCCCCGACCGGGGCGCCGTCCTGCTCCAGGTGCTCGTGGGCGCCGCCGACGAGGACGGCGGGCGGCCGGTGAGCGTCCACTCGCGTACCGAGGACGCCGACGCACTCTGGACCCGGCACGCCGCCGGACGGCTCGCCCCTGCCCCGGAAACGGCCCCCGAGCCCATCCCTGACCTGGCCGTATGGCCTCCGGCGGACGCCGAAGCGGTCGACCTCGACGGGTTCTATGAGGGGCTCGCGGCAGCCGGTTACGGGTACGGGCCGGCCTTCCAGGGGTTGGCCCGGGCCTGGCGGCGGAGCGACGGTGACGTGGTGTTCGCCGAGGTGGGGCTGCCCGATGCGCAGCAGGATGAGGCGGGCTGGTTTGCACTGCATCCGGCCCTGCTCGACGCTGCGCTGCACGGGCTCGCTGTCGCCGGGCCGGCCACGGACGCGGGGCAGGTCCGCCTGCCCTTCTCCTGGAGCGGTGTGCGTCTGCACGCCGTGGGAGCGTCCAGGCTGAGGGTGCGGCTGATGCCGGCCGGCCCGGATTCCCTCTCGCTCGACATCGCGGACCCGACCGGTCACCCGGTCGTCTCCGTCGCCTCGCTGGCGACCCGTACGGTCGCCGCCGAGCAGCTCACCGCCGCCGTGGCGGGCGCCGGTCACTCCGACGCCCTCTACCGGCTCGACTGGACCGCCGCTCCGCCGGTCGCCGGCACCGCCGGCGGGCCGCGGGTGGCGGTCGGCGGCGCGGGCGCGGACCACGCGGACCTCGCGTCCCTGCGGGCCGCCCTCGACGAGGGAGCCCCGGTCCCCGCGGCGGTGCTGCTGCACACCGGAGCCCCGACCGACGCCCCGGGTACGGGACTCGCCGGGGCCGCGCACGCGGCCACCGCCGCGCTGCTCGACACCCTGCAGACCTGGCTGGCCGACGAGCGCCTCGGGGCCACCCGGCTGGTCGTCGTCACGCGGGGCGCGGTGGCCGTCCTGCCCGGCGAGGACGTCACGGACCTGGCGCAGGCCCCCCTGTGGGGTCTCGTGCGGGCCGCCCAGGCCGAGAACCCCGGCCGCTTCGTCCTCCTCGACACCGATCCGGCCCCGGACGCCGACGCCGGTACGGGTGGACCCGTACTCCCCGAGGCGGTGTTCGCCGGGGACGAGCCGCAGGCCGCCCTCCGCGACGGCGCGCTCCTCGTCCCGCGCCTGGTGCGGGCCGCCGCCTCCGCCGGGGGCGGTACCCCGGTCCTGCCCGCCGGTTCTTCCTGGATCCTCAACAGCACCAGGGCCGGAACCCTCGACAGCCTGGGCTTCGTCCCGTCGCCGGCCGCCGGGATGGAGCTCGCCGAGGGCGAGATCCGCGTCGCCGTCCGGGCCGCCGGCCTGAACTTCCGCGACGTGATGATCGCGCTCGGCATGTACCCGGGCCTCGCCCGCATGGGCAACGAGGGCGCCGGCATCGTCACCGAGGTCGGCCCCGGGGTCACCGGCATCGAGGTCGGCGACAAGGTCACCGGCCTCATCCGGGGAGCGTTCGGCCCGGTCGCGGTCGTCGACCACCGCCTGGTGGTCCGCGTTCCCGACGGCTGGACCTTCGAGCAGGCCGCCGCGATCCCGACCGTCTTCCTGACCGCCTACTACGGGCTCGTCGACCTGGCCGGCCTGAAGGCCGGCGAGCGGGTCCTCGTCCACGCCACCGCCGGCGGCGTCGGCATGGCCGCCGTCCAGCTGATCCACCACCTGGGCGGCGAGGTGTTCGGCACGGCCAGCGAGGGCAAGTGGGACGTGCTCCGCGAACTGGGCCTGGACGAGGCGCACATCGCCTCCTCGCGCGACGCCTCCTTCGAGGAGCGGTTCCGCTCCGCCACCGGCGGCGAGGGCGTCGACGTGGTCCTGGACTGCCTGGCCGGGGAGCTGGTCGACGCGTCGCTGCGGCTGCTGCCGCGCGGCGGCCGGTTCCTGGAGATGGGCAAGACCGACGTCCGCGACCCCGAGGAAGTCGCCCGGCTCCACCCCGGGGTGACGTACCAGGCCTTCGACATGGTCGAGGGCGCCGGGCCCGAGCGCATCGGCGAGATGCTCGCCGAGCTGGGCCGGCTCTTCGGGGCGGGCGTGCTCCGGCCGCTGCCGGTCCGCGCCTGGGACATCCGCAAGGCCCCGGAGGCGTTCCGGTTCATGAGCCAGGCCAAGCACACCGGCAAGATCGTCCTCACCGTCCCGCAGACCTGGGACCCGGCCGGGACGGTCCTCGTGACCGGCGGTACGGGCACCCTGGGGGCGCTCGTCGCCAGGCACCTGGTCACCGAGCACGGCGTACGGCACCTGCTGCTGACGGGCCGGCGCGGCCCGCAGGCCCCCGGTGCGGCCGAACTCGTCGCAGAGATAGCACAGTTGGGCGCTACGGCCGAGGTCGTGGCGTGCGACGCCGCCGACCGCGACGCCCTCGCCGCCGTCCTCGCCGCGATCCCCGCCGACCGGCCGCTGCGCGCGGTCGTCCACACCGCCGGGGTCGTCGACGACGGTGTCCTCGGCTCGCTCGACGCCGACCGGCTGGCCCGCGTCCTGCGGCCCAAGGTCGACGCCGCCGTCAACCTGCACGAACTCACCCGCGACCTGGACCTGACCGCCTTCGTCCTCTACTCCTCCGTGGCCGGCGTCATGGGCGGCCCCGGCCAGGGCAACTACGCCGCCGCCAACGCCTTCCTCGACGCCCTCGCCCGGCACCGGCGGGCGCACGGCCTGCCGGGCGTCTCCCTCGCCTGGGGCCAGTGGGCCGAGTCCAGCGGCATGACCGCCGGACTCGACACCGCCGACCTCGCCCGGATGAGCCGCAGCGGAGTCCTGCCGCTGGACACCGAACAGGGCCTGGCCCTGTTCGACGAGGCGGCACGGCACGACGAGGCCCTGCTGGCGGCCGTCCGCCTGGACACCACCGCGCTGCGCGGCCAGGCGGACGCCGGCAGGCTGCCCGGAGTCCTCAAGGGGCTCGTCCGGGCCTCCGTACGCCGGGCCGCGGGCCGGGCGAACGCCGCCTCCGGGGCCCAGGCCCTCACCGAGCGGCTGTCCCGGCTCACCGGCGCCGAACGCGCCGAAGCCCTCCTCGACCTGGTCCGCACCCAGGTGGCCACCGTCCTCGCCCACCCCAACCCGGCGGCCATCGACACCGAACGCGGCTTCCTCGACCTCGGCTTCGACTCGCTGACGGCCGTGGAACTGCGCAACGGACTCGGCGCGGCCACCGGTCTCCGGCTCCCCACCACGCTGATCTTCGACTACCCGTCGCCCGCCGCCCTCGCCGGTTTCCTCCACACGGAACTGGATCCGGGCGACGGCGCCGACGGGCCCCGGGAGGCCGCGGTGCTCGACGCCATGGCCGGCTGGGAGGCGGCCGTCGCCGCGCTGCCGGAAGGCAGCGACGGCAGGGAACGGGCCGTCAACCGGCTCCGCTCGATCCTTTGGAAGCTCGAACAGTCCGGCACCGCGCACGACACCGACGACGAAGCACAGACCTCCGACGGGACCGCGGAGATCACCTCGGCGAGCGACGACGAGATGTTCGCCCTCATCGAGAAGGAACTCGGTCTCAGCTGATCCCCGCCCCGTCGTCCTGACCGTCCCACCGGAGGCACTGCCACGATGGCCAGCAGTAACGAAGACAAGCTCCGCGACTACCTGAAACTCGTCACCGCCGACCTCCAGCAGACGCGCAAGCGCCTGCAGGCCGCGGAGGCCAAGGAGCAGGAGCCGATCGCCATCGTCGCCATGGCCTGCCGCTATCCGGGGGACGTCGGCTCGCCCGAGGACCTGTGGCGGCTGGTGGCGGAAGGCGGCGACGGCATCGTCGCCTTCCCCACCGACCGCGGCTGGGACCTCGAAGGACTCTACGACCCGGACCCGGACGCCCACGGCGCCAGCTACGTCCGGGAGGGCGGGTTCGTCCACGACGCGGCCGGGTTCGACGCGGGCTTCTTCGGCATCCCGCCGCGCGAGGCCCTCGCCATGGACCCCCAGCAGCGGCTCTTCCTGGAGTCCTCCTGGGAGGTCTTCGAACGCGCCGGGATCGACCCGGCCACCCTCAAGGGCAGCCGCACCGGCGTCTTCGTCGGCGCCGGCAACCCCGGCTACCTGGGCGGCGGCACCGGAACCCCGCACCGCGAGGTCGAGGGCTACACCCTCACCGGCAACGTCAACAGCGTCATCTCCGGCCGCGTCGCCTACACCTTCGGGCTGGAGGGCCCGGCGATCACCGTCGACACGGCCTGCTCCTCCTCCCTCGTCGCCGTCCACCAGGCCACCCAGGCCCTGCGCGCCGACGAGTGCACCATGGCGATCGCCGGCGGCGTCACCGTCATGCCCAACCCGTGGCTCTTCCAGGAGTTCAGCCGCCAGCGCGGCCTGGCCGCCGACGGCCGCTGCAAGGCCTTCTCCGCCACCGCCGACGGCACCATCTGGGGCGAGGGCGTCGGCGTGCTCCTCCTGGAGAAGCTCTCCGACGCCCGCCGCAACGGACACCGCGTCCTGGCCGTCGTCCGCGGCTCCGCCGTCAACCAGGACGGTGCGAGCAGCGGCCTGACCGCCCCCAACGGCCCCTCGCAGCAGCGCGTCATCCGCCAGGCCCTCGCCAACGCCCGGCTCGCCCCGCAGGACGTGGACGCCGTCGAGGCGCACGGCACCGGTACCGCCCTCGGTGACCCCATCGAGGCGCAGGCCCTGCTGGCCACCTACGGTCAGGACCGGCCCGCGGACCGGCCGCTGCTGCTGGGCTCCGTCAAGTCCAACATCGGCCACACGGCCGCCGCTGCGGGAGTCGCGGGCATCATCAAGATGGTCATGGCCATGCGGGAGGGCGTGCTGCCGCGCACCCTCCACGTGGACGAACCCACCCCCCAGGTGGACTGGTCCGCCGGCGCCGTCGAACTGCTCACCGAGCAGGCCGCCTGGCCGGAGACCGACCGTCCGCGCCGCGCGGGCGTCTCGTCCTTCGGCATCAGCGGCACCAACGCCCACGTGATCGTCGAGCAGGCCCCCGCCGGCGCACCGGAGGCACAGCCCGCCCCGGCCGCCGCCGGACCGCTGCCATGGGTGGTCTCGGCGCACAGCGCGCAGGCACTGCGCGGCCAGGCCGAGCGCCTCCTCGGCCTCGACGCCGCCCTCCCGGCGGCGGACGTCGCGGCAGCGCTCGTGACGACCCGGTCGGCGCTGGAGCACCGCGCGGTGGTCCTCGCCGAGGACACCGACGGCTTCCGTTCCGGCCTGCGGGCCCTCGCCGACGGCACCCCGGACGGGTCGGTCTCCGAGGGCACGGCACGCCCCGGGAAGTCCGCCTTCCTGTTCTCGGGTCAGGGCGCGCAGCGTCCGGGGATGGGGCGTGAGCTGTACGAGGCGCAGCCGGTGTTCGCGGCCGCGTTCGACGAGGTGTGCGGACGGTTCGAGTTCCCGTTGAAGGACCTCGTGTTCGGGGGCGGGGAGGAGGTCCACCGCACGGAGGTCACCCAGCCGGCCCTCTTCGCCGTCGAGGTGGCGCTGTACCGGCTGGCGGAGTCGTTCGGTCTGCGTCCGGACTTCGTCGCGGGTCATTCGATCGGTGAGATCGCGGCCGCCCACGTCGCCGGGGTCCTCTCCCTGGCGGACGCGGCCCGTCTGGTGGCGGCSCGCGGTGCGCTGATGGGCGCCCTGCCCGAGGGCGGGGCGATGGTCTCCGTACGGGCCACCGAGGACGAGGTCCGGGAGCTGCTGAGCGGCGACGTCGACATCGCCGCGGTCAACGGGCCGGAATCCGTGGTGATTTCGGGTGCGGCGGAGGCAGTCCTCGCGGTGGCCGCCACGCTCGGGGAGCGGGGTCGCAAGACCAAGCGGCTGACGGTCTCGCACGCCTTCCACTCCCCGCTGATGGAGCCGATGCTCGACGCGTTCCGCGAGGTCGCGGAAACCCTCACCTACTCCGCCCCCTCCATCCCGGTCGTCTCGAACGTCACCGGCGAGCAGATCACGGAGTTCTGCGCCGCCTACTGGGTCGAGCACGTCCGTGGTGCGGTCCGTTTCGGCGACGGGGTCCGCCACCTCGCCGAACGCGGTGTCGGCCACTTCCTGGAGCTCGGTCCGGCCGGGGTGCTCACCGCGATGGCCCGGGAGAACCTCCCCGAGGACTTCGACGGCCTGGTCACCACCGCCCTCGACAAGAACCGCCCCGAACCCACCGCCTTCCTCGGCGCCCTCGCCCAGGCCTGGACCCGCGGCCTCCCCGTCGACTGGACGGCCCTCCTCACCCCGGCCGACCCGGCGCGCTCCGTCGAGCTGCCCACGTACGCCTTCCAGCACCGCCACTACTGGCTGACCCCCGAGACCGGAGCCCCCCGCGACGCGGCCGAGGAGCGGTTCTGGCAGGCCGTCGACGAGGAGGACGTCGACACCCTCATCGCCACCCTCGACATCGACGGGGACAAGCCCCTGCGCGAGGCCCTCCCCGACATGGCCTCCTGGCTGCGCCGCCGCCGCGCCCCCGAGACCCGTACCGCCCTGGAGGCCCTGCACTCCGCACCCGACGAGGAGGCCGAGCGGGCCGCCGGGTCGGCGCTGCGCGAGAAGCTCCGGGACCTCACGGAGGCCGAGCAGCTGCGCACCGTCCTGGACCTCGTACGCGCCCACGCCGCCGCCGTTCTCGGCCACGACGGGCCGGCCGCCATCGACCCGCGGCGGGCCTTCAAGGAGCTGGGCTTCGACTCGCTGGCCGCCGTCAACCTGCGCAACCGGCTGAACACCGCCACCGGCCTGCGGCTGCCCACGGCCTTCGCCTACGACCACCCGACCCCCGCCGCCGTCGCCGCGTTCGTCCGCGCCGAAGTGCTCGGGGAGCGCACCGCCGCCGTCACCGGCCACATCGCGGGCGCGGCCGCCCACGACGAGCCCATCGCGATCGTCGCCATGGCCTGCCGCTACCCCGGCGGGGTCCGCTCGCCCGAGGACCTGTGGCAGCTCGTCGACACGGGCGCCGACGTCATCTCCCCCTTCCCCGTCGACCGCGGCTGGGACCTGGAGGCCCTCTACCACCCGGACCCCGACCACCCCGGCACGACCTACGTCCGCGAGGGCGGGTTCCTCCACGACGCCGCCGACTTCGACCCGGCCTTCTTCGGGATCTCCCCCCGCGAGGCCGTCGCCATGGACCCGCAGCAGCGGCTGCTGCTGGAGGCCTCCTGGGAGGTCTTCGAGCGGGCCGGCATCGACCCGACGAGCGTGAAGTCCGCACCCATCGGCGTCTTCGCGGGCGCCACCCAGCCCGGCTACTTCGGCGGGCTCCGGCAGATGGGCGGCGAAGGTGTCGAGGGCTACTCCCTCACCGGCAACCTGACGAGCGTCATCTCCGGCCGCATCGCCTACAGCTTCGGGCTGGAGGGGCCGGCCGTCACCGTCGACACCGCCTGCTCCTCCTCCCTCGTCGCCCTGCACCTCGCCGCCCAGGCCCTGCGGGCCGGCGAGTGCACCATGGCGCTGGCCGCGGGTGTCACCGTCATGCCGACGCCCGACCTGTTCGTGGAGTTCAGCCGCCAGCGCGGCCTGGCCGCCGACGGCCGCTGCAAGGCCTTCTCCTCCTCCGCCGACGGAACCGCCTGGTCGGAGGGGGCCGGAGTCCTCCTGCTGGAGAAGCTCTCCGACGCCCGCCGCAACGGCCACCGGGTCCTCGCCGTCGTCCGCGGCACCGCGACCAACCAGGACGGCGCGAGCAACGGCCTCATGGCCCCCAACGGGCCCTCCCAGCAGCGCGTCATCCGCCAGGCCCTCGCCAACGCCCGGCTGACCGCGCGGGACGTGGACGCCGTCGAGGCGCACGGCACCGGTACCGCCCTCGGTGACCCGATCGAGGCGCAGGCCCTGCTGGCCACCTACGGTCAGGACCGGCCCGAGGACCGGCCCCTGCTGCTCGGCTCGATCAAGTCGAACATCGGCCACACCTCTGCCGCCGCCGGAGTCGCCGGCGTCATGAAGATGGTCATGGCCATGCGCCACGGCGTACTGCCCAGGACCCTGCACGTGGACGAGGCGTCCCCGTACGTCGACTGGTCCGCGGGCGCGGTGGAACTGCTCACCGAGCCTGTGGAATGGCCGGAGACCGGCCGCCCGCGCCGGGCCGGCGTCTCCTCGTTCGGCGTCAGCGGCACCAACGCCCACGTGATCATCGAGGAGGGCCCGCAGGAGCCCGCACCGCAGACCGGGAACGGGGACGCGGACGGGACCGCGCCCGCCGCCGGGACCGCGCCCGGCGAGCTGCTGCCCTGGCTGGTCTCCGCCCGCACCCCCGACGCCCTGACCGAGCAGGCGCGCCGCCTGCGGGACCTCACCGAGGCCTGCCCCACGCTGGACACGGCGAGCACTGCCTCCGCCCTGCTGGCCTGGCGCGCACAGCTGGAGAGCCGCGCCGTGGTCCTGGCCGACAGCCGCCAGGGCTACCTGGACGGCCTCGACGCCCTCGCGGCCGGCGCCTCGGCACCCGGCACCTTCCGCGGCGAGTCCGTCCCGGGTGCCCGTACCGCCTTCCTGTTCTCCGGCCAGGGCGCGCAGCGCGCCGGCATGGGCCGGGAACTGTACGACGCCCAGCCGGTGTTCGCGGACGCCTTCGACGAGGTCTGCGCCCACTTCGCGATCCCGCTGAAGGAGCTCGTCTTCGGCGGCGGGGACGAGGTCCACCGCACCGAGTTCACCCAGCCCGCGCTGTTCGCCGTCGAGGTCGCGCTCTTCCGCGTACTGGAGTCCTACGGCATCCGCCCGGACCTCGTCGCCGGCCACTCGATCGGCGAGATCGCCGCCGCGCACGTCGCCGGGGTGCTGTCCCTGGCGGACGCGGCCCGGCTGGTGACGGCCCGCGGCGCCCTGATGGGCGCCCTGCCCGAGGGCGGCGCGATGGTCTCCGTCCGCGCCACCGAGGACGAGGTCCGCCCGCTCCTGAAGGGCGACGTCGACATCGCCGCGGTCAACGGCCCGGAGTCGGTGGTGATCTCGGGTGCCGAGGACGCGGTCCTGGACGTGGCCGCGACGCTGGCGGAGCAGGGCCGCAAGACCAAGCGGCTGAAGGTCTCGCACGCCTTCCACTCACCCCTCATGGAGCCGATGCTCGACGCGTTCCGCGAGGTCGCCGAGACCCTGGACCACGCGACCCCCACGATCCCGGTCGTCTCCAACGTCACCGGCGAGCAGATCACGGACTTCTCCGCCGCCTACTGGGTCGAGCACGTCCGCGCCGCCGTCCGCTTCGCCGACGGCGTCACCCACCTCGCCGGACAGGGCGTCACCCACTTCCTGGAACTCGGCCCGCAGGGCGTCCTCGCGGCCATGGCGGGGGAGTCCCTTCCCGACACCTTCTCCGGCCTGCTGACCCCCGTCCTGCGCAAGGACCGCCCCGAGCCGGAGGCCTTCCTCGGCGCCCTCGCCGAAGCCTGGACCCGCGGCCTGCCCGTCGACTGGACACCGCCGCTCGCCGACCGCCCCGCCTGCCGGGTCGACCTGCCCACGTACGCCTTCCAGCGCAGCCGCCACTGGCTCGACGCCACCCCCGCCGGCGGCAGCGGCCCCGCCGCACAGGACGAGGTCGACAGCGAGTTCTGGGCGGCCGTCGAACGCGAGGACCTCCAGGCCCTCGCCGGCACCCTCCGCCTCCCCGACGAGGAGCAGCTGCGCGGCGTCCTGCCCGCCCTGTCCACCTGGCGGCGCGGTCGCCGCGAGCAGCACACCATCGACTCCTGGCGCTACCGCATCACCTGGAAGCCCGCCGCCGACCCGGCCGCCGCCACCCGCACGGCCGGACACTGGCTGCTCGTCGTACCCGACGGCGCGGACCCCACCGCCGGGCCGCTCGCCGACCGGGCCGCCGCCGCCCTCAGCGCGGCCGGAGCCACCACCACCGCCCTGCGCCTCGACGCGACCGCCGCCGACCGCACCGACTGGGCCGCCCGGCTGCGCGCCGGGGCGGACACCGGCGAGGAGCTCGCGGGCGTGCTCTCCCTCCTCCCGCTCGACGTCCGCCCGCACACCGCACAGCCCGGGGTCAGCGCCGCGCTCGCCGCGACCGCCGCCCTGGCGCAGGCCCTCGGCGACGCCGGAGTCGGCGCCCCCCTGTGGAACCTGACCAGCGGCGCCGTCTCCACCGGACCCTCCGACCCGACGGCCGACCCCACCGGGGCCCAGGCCCAGGTCTGGGCGCTCGGCCGGGTCGCCGCCCTCGAATACCCCGACCGCTGGGGCGGCCTCGTCGACGTGCCCCACGACCTCGACGAGCGGGCCGCCGCCCGCCTCGCCGCCGTCCTGGCCGCACCCGACGGGGAGGACCAGCTCGCCGTCCGCGGAGCGGGAGTCCTGGTACGCCGACTGCGCCGCGCCCCCGCACCCGCCGACCGGCCCGCCGCCGCACCCTGGCGGCCCACCGGAACCGTCCTGGTCACCGGCGGCACCGGCGCCCTGGGCAGCCGGCTCGCCGGCTGGCTCGCCGAAGGCGGCGCCGACCACCTGCTGCTGACCAGCCGGCGCGGCGCGGACGCCCCCGGCGCCACCGAACTCGCCGCCGCCCTGCGCGCGTCGGGCACCGAGGTCACCCTCGCCGCCTGCGACGTCTCGGACCGCGACCAGCTCACCGCCCTGCTGGCCTCCGTACCGGCGGACCGGCCGCTGACCGCCGTCGTCCATGCGGCGGGCGTCTCCGACAACGGCTTCATGGACGAGGTCACCGCCGGCCACCTGGCCCACGTACTGCGCCCCAAGGCGGTCGCCGCCGACCTGCTCGACGAACTCACCCGCGACCTGGACCTGTCCGCGTTCGTCGTCTTCGCGTCCAGCGCCGGCATGTGGGGCAGCGGCGGCCAGGCCGCCTACGCCGCCGCCAACGCCCACCTCGACGCCCTCGCCGAACGCCGCCGGGCCCACGGCCTGCCCGCCACCGCCGTCGCCTGGGGCCCCTGGGCCGAAGCCGGCATGGCGGCCTCCGAGGACATCGACGAGCACCTGCGCCGCCGCGGCGTGATCGGCATCGCGCCCGGCACCGCCATCGCCGCCCTCCAGCAGGCCCTCGACCTCGACGAGACGTGCATCGGCGTCGCCGACGTCGACTGGGCGCTGTTCGCCCCCACCTACACGGCCATGCGGCACAGCGCCCTGATCAGCGAACTCCCCGACGTGCAGGCCGCGTTGACGGACGACGGCCCGGAGGGCGGGCAGGGCGCCGCCGCCTCGGCGTCCGCCCTCAGGCAGCGGCTCGCCGCCGCCGCGCCCGCCGAACAGCAGCACCTCCTCGTGGAACTGGTCCGCGGCCACGCGGCCGCGGTCCTCGGACACCGCACCGCCGACGGGGTCCAGGAGGCGCGGCCCTTCAAGGACCTCGGCTTCGACTCGCTCAGCGCCGTCGAACTGCGCAACCGCGTCGCGGCCGACACCGGCCTGAAGCTGTCCGCGACCCTCCTCTTCGACCACCCCACGCCCGCCGCGCTCGCACAGCACCTGCGCGAGCACCTCCAGGGCGGCGACATCGAGACGGACCGGTCCGTCCTCGCCGACCTCGACCGCATCGACGCGGCCCTCACCCGGCTCACCCCGGACGACGGGGCGCGCCACCGCATCGCCGGCCGCCTCCAGGTGCTGCTCACCAAGTGGGGCGGCACCAGCCCGGAGAAGGCCGAAGAAGCCGACGCCCACGACGAACTGGCGTCCGCCTCGGCAGAAGAGATCTTCGCGTTCATCCACGAAGAGCTCGGCAAGTCGTAGCCCGTGCCGGAACGTCATCCAAGGAGCTCCCGCCAGATGGACAACGAACAGAAGCTGCTCGATCACCTCAGGTGGGTGACCGCCGAGCTGAAGCAGACCCGGCAGCGGCTGCGCGAGGTCGAGGCGGACGAGCCCGAGCCGATCGCCGTCGTCGGCATGGCGTGCCGCTACCCCGGCGGCGTGCGCTCGCCCGAGGACCTGTGGCGCCTCGTCCGCGACGGCCGCGACGCCGTCTCCGGCTTCCCCGTCAACCGCGGCTGGGACCTCGACTCCCTCTACGACCCGGACCCCGACCACCTCGGCACCACGTACGTCCGCGAGGGCGGCTTCGTCCACGACGCGGGCGACTTCGACGCCGACTTCTTCGGGATCTCCCCGCGCGAGGCCCTCGCCATGGACCCCCAGCAGCGGCTGCTGCTGGAGACCGCCTGGGAGGCCTTCGAACGGGCGTCCGTGGACCCGACGGCGGTCGCCGGCAGCCGGACCGGCGTCTACGTCGGCACCACCTACACCGGCTACGGCAGCGACCGGGAGGGGGCCGCCGAGAACGTCGAGGGCCACCTGATGACCGGCATCGCGACCGCCGTGTCCTCCGGGCGGCTGTCGTACGCCTTCGGGCTGGAGGGCCCGGCCGTCTCCGTCGACACCATGTGCTCCTCCTCCCTCGTCGCCATCCACCTGGCCGTGCAGTCGCTGCGCCAGGGCGAGTGCGCGCTCGCCCTCGCGGGCGGCGCGCAGATCATGTCGACGCCCGAGGTGTACGTCGAGTTCAGCCGCCAGCGCGGGCTCTCCCCGGACGGCCGCTGCAAGCCGTTCGCGGCAGCCGCCGACGGCACCGGCTGGTCGGAGGGCGTGGGCGTCCTGCTGCTGGAGAAGCTGTCGGACGCCCGCCGCAACGGACACCGGGTCCTGGCCGTCGTCCGCGGCTCCGCCGTCAACCAGGACGGCGCCAGCAACGGCCTGACCGCCCCCAACGGCCCCTCCCAGCAGCGGGTCATCGAGGAGGCCCTCGCCAACGCCCGGCTCTCGCCCCACGAGGTCGACCTCGTCGAGGCGCACGGCACCGGCACCACCCTCGGCGACCCCATCGAGGCGCAGGCCCTCCTCGCCACGTACGGCCGCAGCCGCCCCGAGGGCCGCCCCCTGCACCTGGGATCCATCAAGTCCAACATCGGCCACTCGGCGGCCGCGGCGGGCGTCGCGGGCGTGATCAAGGCCGTGATGTCCGTACGCGACGGGGTGCTGCCCCGCAGCCTGCACATCGACGGCCCCACCCCCGAGGTCGACTGGTCGTCCGGCGCCGTGGAACTCCTCACCGAGGAACGGCCCTGGCCCGCCACGGAGGGCCCCCGCACCGCCGCCGTCTCCTCGTTCGGCGCGAGCGGCACCAACGCCCACGTGATCGTCCAGGCCGCCGGCCAGGACACGGACCAGGACGCGGACGCGGAATCCGCCCCGCGGGCACCCGAGCGGGCCCGGCCGGTGTTCCCCGCCGCCACCCTGCCCTGGGTGCTCTCCGGCCGTACCGCCGAGGGCCTGCGCGGCCAGGCGGCCCGGCTGCGCGCCTTCGCCGACACCCCCGGCACCGCCGACACCCCGGTATCCGACGCCGCCATCGGCCTCGCCCTGGCCACGACGCGGGCCGGACTGGAGCGGCGCGGAGTCGTCCCGGCGGGCTCGCGGGCCGGCCTGGACGCGCTGGCCGCCGGGCTTCCGGCGGCAGGCGTCGTGGAGGGCGCTGTGATCACGGGAGCGGAGCGCCCGGTGTTCGTGTTCCCGGGGCAGGGTTCCCAGTGGGCGGGGATGGCGGTGGAGCTGTACGACTCGTCGCCGGTGTTCGCGGCCCGTCTGGAGGCGTGCGCCGTGGCGCTGGCCCCGTTCACGGACTGGTCGCTGCTGGAGGTGTTGCGGCAGGAGGCCGGGGCTCCGGGGTTCGACCGGGTGGATGTGGTCCAGCCGGCGCTGTGGGCGGTGATGGTGTCGCTCGCGGAGTTGTGGCGTGCGGCCGGGGTCGTTCCGGCGGCTGTGGTGGGTCACTCGCAGGGGGAGATCGCGGCGGCGGCCGTGTCCGGGGCTCTGTCGCTGGAGGATGCGGCGAAGGTGTCCGCGCTGCGGGCCAAGGCGCTGCTCGCCCTGGCCGGCAGGGGCGGCATGGTGTCGGTGGCCGAGACGGCCGATGCGGTGGTGGAACGTATCTCCGGCTGGGGTGAGCGGCTGGCGCTGGCTTCCGTCAACGGTCCGCAGTCGACGGTGGTTTCGGGTGCTCCGGAGGCTCTGGACGAGCTGATGGCGGCCTGTGAGGCCGATGGGGTGCGTGCCCGTCGGATCAATGTGGACTACGCCTCGCACGGTCCGCAGGTGGAGTCCATCCGTGACGAGGTCATCGGACTGCTGTCCGGGATCGAGCCGCGGACGGCCGAGCTCCCGTTCTTCTCGACGGTGACGGGGGAGTGGGCCGACGGTTCCGAGCTGGACGCGGAGTACTGGTACACCAACCTCCGCCGCACCGTCCGTTTCCAGGACGCCATCGGCGCCCTGCTGGAGCGCGGCCACGGGCTGTTCGTGGAGTCCAGTGCCCACCCGGTGCTGACGATCGGGGTCCAGGAGACCATCGAGGCCGTCGGCGCGTCCGCCGTCACCCTCGGCACCCTGCGCCGCGACGAGGACGGGCCGCAGCGCTTCCTCGCCTCCCTCGCCCAGGCCTGGACCCACGGCGCCCCCGTCGACTGGCAGGGCGTCTGCGCGACCCCGGACGCCCCGGCCGACCTGCCCACGTACGCCTTCCAGCGCCGCACGTACTGGCTCGAAGGAGCCCCGGCGGCCGACCGGACCCCCGTCGTGGACGAGGTCGAGGCCGGCTTCTGGAACTCTGTGGAGAGCGCCGACGTCGCCGCCCTCGCCGACACCCTCGCGCTCGACGACACCGGACCGCTCCGGGAACTGCTGCCCGCCCTCTCCGCCTGGCGCCGCGACCGCCGCGAGGCGAGCGCCCTCGACGCCCGCCGCTACCGCGTCACCTGGCAGCACCTCCCCGACACGGACACCGCCACCGACCCCGCACGGCTCTCCGGCGACTGGCTGCTGCTGGCCCCCGAAGGCACCGCCGCCGCGCCGTTCGAGGAGCTGCTGACCACCCACGGCGCCCGCCCCCGCCTCCTCGCCCTCGACCCCTCCCGGGCCGACCGGGACGCCTGGGCCGGAGCCCTGCGGACGGCGCAGGACGGCCACGAGCCGTTCGCGGGAGTCCTCTGCCTCCTCTCCGCCGACGAGACCTCCGGGCTCCTCGCCACCCTCGTCGCCACCCAGGCACTCGACGACGCGGGCATCGAAGCCCCCCTGTGGGCCGTCACCCGAGGGGCCGTCGCCGCCGGACCCGAGGACGCCCCGCGCAGCGCCGCACAGGCGCAGGTCTGGGGCCTGGGCCTGGTGGCCGCACTGGAGCGGCCGCGCGGCTGGGGCGGCCTCGTCGACCTGCCCGCCGACCTCGACGAGGCGGCCGCCGCGCGCCTCGCCGGGGCCCTCGCGGGCCGTGACGGCGAGGACCAGATCGCCGTCCGCACCGCCGGCACCTACGTACGCCGGCTCGTGCGCGCCGCCCTGCCCGACGGCGCCCCCGCGCGCACCTGGCAGCCGTCCGGCACGATCCTGATCACCGGAGCCGCCGGCCCGCTCGGCGCCGAGACGGCCCGCCGGTTCGCCGCCGCCGGCGCCGGCCACCTCCTGCTCACCGCGGCTCCCGCAGAGTTCACCCCCGCCCTCGAAGCCCTGGCGGGCGAACTCGCCGCGCGGGGCACCGAGGTCACCCTGGAGGAGTGGGACGGCGCCGACCCGGCGGCCCTCGCCGCGCTGACCGCCCGCGCCGAACAGGCGGGACGGCCGCCCGTACGCACCGTCGTCCACGCCGCCGCGCACGTCGAACTGGCCCCCCTCGCCGCCACCACCGCCCGGCACCTGGAGGAGGCCCTCGCCGCCAAGGTCAGCTCCGCCCGAGCCCTCGACGAGGTGTTCTCGGCGGACGGCCCCGACCTGGACGCGTTCGTCCTCTTCTCTTCCGTCACCGCCTACTGGGGCGGCGGAGAACACGCCGCGTTCGCCGCCGCCAACGCCCACCTCGACGCCCTCGCCCAGCAGCGCCGCGCCCGCGGCCTGCCGGCCACCGCCGTCGGCTGGGGCGTGTGGGACCTGTTCGACGCGGACGCCCACCCCGACGAGGCACGCGAACTCCACGAGCGATCCGCCCGGCGCGGCCTCCCGCTCCTCGACCCCGAGGCCGCCCTGCACGCCCTGCGGCGGATCCTCGACCACGACGAGACGGCCGTGGCCGTGGCCGACGTCGACTGGGACCGCTTCCTGCCCCTGTTCACCTCGGCCCGTACGGGACGCCTCACCGACGGCGTCCCCGAAGCCCGCCGGATCCTCGCGCAGCCCGGCGCGGGCGGCGCCGACACCGGGGACGCCGGGGACACGGGAGCAGCCGAAGCGCTGCGCCACAAGCTCGCCGAACTGTCCGGCGAGGAACAGGACCGGGTGCTCACGGACCTGGTGTGCGGCCACGCCGCCGCCGTCCTCGGCCACGCCTCGGCCGGCGCCGTCGACGCCGGCCGGGCCTTCAAGGACCTCGGCTTCGACTCGCTGACGGCCGTCGGCCTGCGCAACGGGCTGAACGCCGCCACCGGACTGGGCCTGCCCGCCACGATGGTCTTCGACTACCCCACCCCCGGCGCGCTCGCCGGCTACCTGCGCGGCCGGCTCCTCGACGGCGCGGGCACCCGGCGCGAAGAGGCGACCACGGACTCCGTCCACGGCGACCTCGACCGCATCGAGTCCGACCTGCTGTCGCTGACACCCGGCCAGGACGAGCGCAAGGACCTCACCCGCCGCCTGGAGGCACTGCTCTCCCGCTGGAAGGACGCACAGGCCGCGGCGGACGCCGAATCCGTCAGCGGAAAGCTCGACGCCGCGTCCGACGAAGAGATATTCGCATTCATCCGCAAGGAATTCGGCCGCCCGGAGTAAGGGCGTCCTCCGGCCAGTCGGTCACACGAATTCCAGCTCTATTCGAGAGGTTCAAAGAGGTCCCCATGGCGACGAACGAAGAGACGCTCCGCGACTACCTCAAGTGGGTCACCGCCGATCTGCACGAGACGAAGCAGCGGCTGCGCGAGGCCGAGGACGCCGGACACGAGCCGATCGCGATCGTCGGCATGGCCTGCCGCTTCCCCGGCGGCGTCGCGTCGCCGGAGGACCTGTGGCGCCTGGTGTCGGACGGCGGGGACGCCATAGGCCCCTTCCCCGAGGACCGCGGCTGGGACCTCGACGCGATCTACGACCCGGACCCGGAGCGCTCCGGCCGCACCTACGTACGCGAAGGCGGATTCCTCTACGAGGCCGGGGAATTCGACCCGGGCGTCTTCGGGATCTCCCCGCGCGAGGCCCTCGCGATGGACCCGCAGCAGCGCCTCGTCATGGAAGCCGCCTGGGAGGCCTTCGAGCGGGCCGGGATCGACCCGCAGTCCGTGAAGGGCAGCCGCACCGGCACCTTCGTCGGCTGCTACAACCTCGACTACTGCTGGTCCCTGCCCTCCATCCCCGAGGGCTACGAGGGCCACCTGACCACCGGCAGCGCGGCCAGCGTCGTCTCCGGCCGCGTCGCCTACACCTTCGGCCTTGAGGGCCCGGCCGTCTCCGTCGACACCGCCTGTTCCTCGGGCCTCGTCGCCCTGCACATGGCCGCCCAGGCGCTGCGCGCCGACGAGTGCTCCATGGCGCTCGTCGGCGGCGTCACCGTCATGTCCACCCCGCTGGAGTTCATCGGCTACAGCGAGCAGCGCGGCATGGCCGCCGACGGCCGCTGCAAGGCCTTCTCCGCGGGCGCCGACGGCATGGCGCTCGCCGAGGGCGCCGGCATCCTCCTCGTCGAGCGGCTCTCCGACGCCGTGCGCAACGGCCACGAGGTGCTGGCCGTCGTACGGGGATCGGCGACCAACCAGGACGGCGCCAGCAACGGCATGACCGCCCCCAACGGCCCCTCCCAGCAGCGCGTCATCAAGCAGGCCCTCGCCAACGCCCGGCTGACCGCCCAGGACGTCGACGTCGTCGAGGCGCACGGCACCGGCACGGCCCTCGGCGACCCGATCGAGGCCGGGGCGCTGCTCGCGACCTACGGGCAGCGGCCCGCGGACGCCACCCCGCTGCGGCTGGGCTCCGTGAAGTCCAACATCGGCCACACGCAGGCCGCTTCGGGCATCGCCGGCGTCATCAAGATGGTCATGGCGATGCGGGACGGCGTCATGCCCAAGACCCTCCACGTCAGCGAGCCCTCCCCGCACATCGACTGGTCCGCCGGCGCGGTGGAACTCCTCACCGAGCCCGCCGCCTGGACCGTCGACGGCCGCCCGCGCCGGGCCGCCGTCTCCTCGTTCGGCATCAGCGGCACCAACGCCCACATCATCCTGGAGCAGCACCTCGCACAGGACGGGGCGGAGGAGGCCGTCGAGAGCGCCGCGCCCCAGGCCCCCGCCGCGGCTCCGGCCGTCGTCACCGGCGGGCCGGTCCCGTGGCCCCTGTCCGGCAAGACCACCGAGGCCCTGCACGGGCAGGCGGCCCGGCTGCGCGCCCACGCGGAGTCCGACACCGACCTGGAACCCGCCGCCGTGGCCCGGGCCCTGGTGACGACGCGGGCCGGGCTGGAGCGGCGCGGAGTCGTCCTGGCGGCCGACCGGGACGGCTTCCTGACCGGCCTGGACGCGCTGGCCGCCGGGCTTCCGGCGACGGGGGTCGTGGACGGCGGCGTGGTCAAGGGCGCGGACCGCCCCGTGTTCGTCTTCCCCGGGCAGGGTTCCCAGTGGGCGGGGATGGCGGTGGAGCTGTACGACGCCTCGCCGGTGTTCGCCGCCCGCCTCGACGACTGCGAGCGGGCCCTTGCCCCGCACACGGACTGGTCCCTGCTGGACGTGCTCCGCCAGAAGGACGGCGCGCCGGGCTTCGACCGGGTGGATGTGGTCCAGCCCGCGCTGTGGGCGGTGATGGTGTCCCTCGCCGAGCTGTGGCGGGCCAACGGCGTCGTTCCGGCCGCGGTCGTCGG
>NZ_JBFRER010000137.1:0-19239 GCF_052114405.1 Streptomyces sp. M-16
GCCTTACGGGCCGGGCCCGGTTCCCCTTCGGGGGCACCGGGCCCGGCCCGTTTCCGCGTTCCGGTGCCGGTCCCGTGCCGGGTGCGGGTGGGTTGCCGCTGCGCGGGGCTGGTCCCCTACCCGCCCTTCCACCGTTCCCCGGGCTCCGCCCGGACCCTTCGGGGGCTCCGCCCCCGGACCCCCGCGCCTCAAACGCCGGCGGGGCTGGATTTTGGCCGGCCGGATTGCCCGCAGGGCAATTCCAGCCCCGCCGGCGATTGAGGCGCGGGCGCGGAGCGCCGTGTCGGGAGCCGCCCCGCGACCGAGGGGAGTACCGGAAAACGAAACGGCCCGCACCCCCCGGAGGGAGAGGTGCGGGCCGCCGGCCCGGCGTTACGCCTTGCGGAGGCGGAACGTCAGGGACAGGGACTCGTCCGTGAACGGCTCGCCGTACGCCGCGTCCGCCTCGCCGGAGGCGAAGTCCGTGGCGAGGACCTCGTCCGCGATCAGGGCCGCGTGGTCCGTCAGGGCCGTGACGACCTCCGGCTCCGTGGCGGACCACCGCAGGGCGATGCGGTCCGCCACGTCGAGGCCGGAGTTCTTGCGGGCCTCCTGGATCAGGCGGATCGCGTCACGGGCGAGGCCCGCCAGCTTCAGCTCCGGCGTGATCTCCAGGTCCAGGGCGACCGTCGCGCCGGAGTCGGAGGCCACCGACCAGCCCTCGCGCGGGGTCTCCGTGATGATGACCTCCTCCGGGGTGAGCGAGACGGACTCCCCGTTCACCTCGACCTCGGCGGAGCCGGACCGCAGGGCCAGCGACAGCGCCGCCGCGTCGGCCGCGGCCACCGCCTTCGCCACGTCCTGCACGCCCTTGCCGAAGCGCTTGCCCAGCGCCCGGAAGTTCGCCTTGGCCGTGGTGTCCACCAGGGACCCGCCGACCTCCGAGAGGGAGGCCAGGGAGGAGACGTTCAGCTCCTCCGTGATCTGGGCCTGCAGCTCCGGCGAGAGCGCGTCGAAACCGGCCGCGCCGACCAGCGCGCGCGACAGCGGCTGGCGGGTCTTGACCCCGGACTCCGCGCGGGTCGCGCGGCCCAGCTCCACCAGGCGGCGGACCAGCAGCATCTGCCGCGACAGGACCGGGTCGATCGCGGTGGCGTCCGCGACCGGCCAGGTGGACAGGTGCACCGACTCCGGGGCCTCCGGGGTGACCGGGACGATCATGTCCTGCCAGACCCGCTCCGTGATGAAGGGGGTCAGCGGGGCCATCAGGCGGGTGACCGTCTCGACGACCTCGTGCAGGGTGCGCAGGGCGCCCTTGTCGCCCTGCCAGAAGCGGCGGCGCGAGCGGCGCACGTACCAGTTCGAGAGGTCGTCGACGAAGACGGAGAGGAGCTTGCCGGCGCGCTGGGTGTCGTAGGACTCCATCGCCTCGGTGACCTCGGTGACCAGGGTGTGGAGCTCGGAGAGCAGCCAGCGGTCCAGGACCGTGCGGCCGGCCGGGGCCGGGTCGGCCGCCGAGGGGGCCCAGCCGGAGGTGCGGGCGTACAGGGCCTGGAAGGCGACCGTGTTCCAGTACGTGAGGAGGGTCTTGCGGACGACCTCCTGGATCGTGCCGTGGCCGACGCGCCGCGCCGCCCACGGGGAGCCGCCGGCCGCCATGAACCAGCGCACCGCGTCGGCGCCGTGCTGGTCCATGAGCGGGATCGGCTGGAGGATGTTGCCCAGGTGCTTGGACATCTTGCGGCCGTCCTCGGCGAGGATGTGGCCCAGGCAGACCACGTTCTCGTAGGAGGACTTGTCGAAGACGAGGGTGCCGACCGCCATCAGCGTGTAGAACCAGCCGCGGGTCTGGTCGATGGCCTCCGAGATGAACTGCGCCGGGTAGCGCTTCTCGAAGATCTCCTTGTTCTTGTACGGGTAGCCCCACTGCGCGAACGGCATCGAACCCGAGTCGTACCAGGCGTCGATGACCTCGGGGACGCGGACGGCCTCCAGGGAGCAGCCCTCGGCCGTGCAGGTGAAGGTGACGTCGTCGATGTACGGGCGGTGCGGGTCCAGGTTCGAGTGGTCCTGGCCGGAGAGCTCCGACAGCTCGGCGCGGGAGCCGACGCAGGTGAGGTGATTCTCCTCGCAGCGCCAGATCGGGAGCGGGGTGCCCCAGTAGCGGTTGCGGGACAGCGCCCAGTCKATGTTGTTGTTCAGCCAGTCGCCGAAGCGGCCCTGCTTGACCGAGTCCGGGAACCAGTTCGTCTTCTCGTTCTCCCGCAGCATCGCGTCCTTGACGGCGGTGGTGCGGACGTACCAGGACGGCTGGGCGTAGTAGAGCAGGGCCGTGTGGCAGCGCCAGCAGTGCGGGTAGCTGTGCTCGTAGGCGATGTGCTTGAAGAGCAGGCCGCGCGCGTCGAGGTCGGCGGTGAGCTTCTCGTCGGCCTTCTTGAAGAAGACGCCGCCGACCAGCGGGACCTCCTCCTCGAAGGTGCCGTCGGGGCGGACCGGGTTCACGACGGGCAGGCCGTACGCGCGGCAGACCGCGAGGTCGTCGGCGCCGAAGGCGGGGGACTGGTGGACCAGACCGGTGCCGTCCTCGGTCGTGACGTACTCGGCGTTCACGACGTAGTGGGCGGGCTCCGGGAACTCGACCAGGTCGAAGGGGCGCTGGTACGTCCAGCGCTCCATCTCCTTGCCGGTGAAGGACTCGCCGGTGGCCTCCCAGCCCTCGCCGAGGGACTTCTCCAGCAGCGGCTGGGCGACGACCAGCTTCTCCTCGCCATTGGTGGCGACGACGTAGGTGACCCCGGGGTGCGCGGCCACGGCCGTGTTGGACACCAGGGTCCAGGGGGTCGTCGTCCAGACCAGGAGGGCCGCCTCGCCCGCGAGGGGGCCGGAGGTCAGCGGGAAGCGGACGTAGACCGAGGGGTCCACGACCGTCTCGTAGCCCTGCGCCAGCTCGTGGTCGGAGAGGCCGGTGCCGCAGCGCGGGCACCAGGGGGCGACGCGGTGGTCCTGGGTGAGCAGACCCTTGTTGAAGATCTCCTTCAGCGACCACCACACGGACTCGACGTACTCGGGATCCATGGTCCGGTAGGCGTCGTCCAGGTCGACCCAGTAGCCCATGCGGGTCGTGAGCTCGGTGAACGCGTCGGTGTGGCGGGTCACGGACTCGCGGCACTTGGCGTTGAACTCGGCGATGCCGTAGGCCTCGATGTCCTGCTTGCCGTTGAAGCCGAGTTCCTTCTCGACGGCGAGCTCGACGGGCAGGCCGTGGCAGTCCCAGCCGGCCTTGCGGGCCACGTGGTAGCCGCGCATGGTGCGGAACCGGGGGAAGACGTCCTTGAAGACGCGGGCCTCGATGTGGTGCGCGCCGGGCATGCCGTTCGCGGTGGGCGGGCCCTCGTAGAAGACCCACTCGGGGCGTCCCTCGGACTGCTCCAGGGTCTTCGCGAAGGTCTTGCTCTCGCGCCAGAAGTCGAGGACCGCGTGCTCAAGGGCAGGCAGGTCGACCTGGGCGGGTACCGGGCGGTACTGCGGCGGTGTGGTCATGAGGCTGAACTCTTCCTCCGGCGGGGTGTCAGTTCCGTCCGGAGGGACGAGAGCGCTGCTGCTCCCGCGGTACCACCCTCCTTGGCCCCCGGACAGGTCCGGCGGCCCCCTCATTGGGGTGCGAAGCCGGTTCTACTCGCCCCACGGGGATCCGTACGGGCTTTCTTCCGGCGGCTCAGGGGTGATCCTTCACATCGCGCTCGCCCCCGGGCTCTCACCGTCCCCGGGTCGCTCCTGGCTGCGTCCGACGCTACTCGTCCCCGTCCATGCCTCTCGCTGCGCCCAGTGTAAGGGCCGGGGCCCGGGTCGGCAGACAGGTTATCGCGGCGTCCGCGGCGTGACCCGGACGGGCTGATCGCCCGGTACGGGATCCAGCGGGGCGGGTGGGGCGGATTACCGGGCTTCCCGCTGGGCACAACGGATGCAGGTTGACCTCGATGGACGCGTGCCCCGTTGCCGTGTGGTCGGCGCCGATTTATCGTTCCGGCACGATTCGCGAACAAGATCACAGTATGTGAAAAGGGGCCGCGGCCATGGTGGCGAAGAAGACGGCGACGCAGGAGGTGGCTGCTGTGCCAGGCTCCACGCCTGCCGCCAAACGGGCTGCTCCGGCCGAGAAGACGGCGGCGAAGAAGACAACGGCGAAGAAGACCACTACGAAGAAGGCCGCCGCGGAGAAGACCGCGGCGCGGAAGGCCCCGGCGAAGGCTGCCGACGCCACGGCGACGAGGGCGGCCGCGAAGACCACCACGGGCAAGGCGGCGGCCGTCCCGGCCGCGGTCGAGGGGGCGGCCCCGGCCGCGCGGAAGACGGGAGCTCGGAAAGTGGTTGCCAAGAAGACTGCGGGTACGGCCAGGAAGACGGCCGCTGCGGCCACCAGCGGGCTCCCCAAGGCGCGGGTCACGGCGGCGGCCACCACGCCCGGCGAGCTCGCCGTACGCCCCGGCGAGGACCCCTGGACCGAGCAGGAGGTCGAGGAGGCCCGTACGGAGCTGGTCTCGGAGATCCTGCGGCTGCGTACCGAACTCGACGCCTCCGAGGTGGCCATCACGGGCCTGATGCGGGACTCGGGGGACGGCGCGGGCGACGACCAGGCCGACACCGGGACCAAGAACATCACCCGGGAGTCCGAGCTGGCCCTCGCCGCGAACGCCACCTCGATGCTGGAGCAGACCGAGCGGGCCCTGGAACGCCTGGAGGCGGGCACGTACGGACTCTGCGAGAACTGCGGGCAGCCCATCGGCAAGGCGCGGATGCAGGCCTTCCCGCGGGCCACCCTGTGCGTGGACTGCAAGCAGAAGCAGGAGCGGAGGCACTAGGCCGTCTCTTCCGGRTCTTGTCGGTCAGGCCCGCGTCGTCCGGTGGCGCGCATCGGCGTGCTGGCGGGGCGCCCTTGTACCGGACGTACTCGGGTGCCCCGCCAACGCGGCGAGGTGCGGTGCCGGGCCGCGCGGGACAGGCAAGATCCGGAAGGGACGGCCCGGGCGCGAGGTGCGTCCCCTGACGTACTCTCGTGTCTCGTCGGGATCGAGCTAGTCGAGGGACTCACGTGGCAGAGGCGGAGCGCATCATCGGTACGCCGGAGGTCGGGGACGACGCCGAGCCGCAGTCGGGGCCGGACGCGCCCAAGGGGCGCCGGCGGATCGCGGCGCTGCTCGTGGTGGCGGTGCTCGCGTACCTGGTCGACCTCGGCAGCAAGATGCTGGTCGTGGCCCGGCTGGAGCACCAGCCCCCGGTCCGGGTCCTCGGTGATCTGCTGCAGTTCAACGCGATCCGCAACCCCGGCGCCGCCTTCGGCTTCGGCGAGGCCTTCACGATCATCTTCACCTGCATCGCGGCGACCGTGATCGTGGTGATCGTCCGGCTGGCGCGCAAGCTGTACAGCCTGCCGTGGGCGATCGCCCTCGGTCTGCTGCTGGGCGGCGCGCTGGGCAACCTCACCGACCGGATCTTCCGCTCGCCGGGGGTGTTCCGCGGCGCGGTGGTCGACTTCATCGCCCCCGCCCACTTCGCCGTCTTCAACCTCGCGGACTCGGCGATCGTGTGCGGCGGCATTCTGATCGTCCTGTTGTCCTTCAAGGGCCTGGACCCGGACGGCACCGTCCACAAGGACTGATCGCGGGCCCGTCGGGGGCCCGCCGTACGCCCCGTCGCGGGCCGGTGCCGGGCCGATCGCGGGAATGGTCCTCTGCCGAGTCCTGCATACTCGACGGGTGAGTACGATTCCCGAGATCCGCACCCTGCCCGTTCCCGATGGCCTCGAAGGCGAGCGCGTGGACGCCGCCATCGCCCGTATGTTCGGTTTCTCCCGGACGAAGGCGGCCGAGCTGGCGTCGGAGGGGAAGGTCTCGGTCGACGGCAGCGTCGTCGGCAAGTCCGAGCGCGTGCACGGCGGCGCCTGGCTCGAAGTCGAGATGCCCGCCCCGCCGCGCCCGGTCGAGCTCGTCGCCGAGCCCGTACCCGGCATGGAGATCGTCCACGACGACGACGACATCGTCGTGATCATGAAGCCGGTCGGCGTCGCCGCGCACCCGAGCCCCGGCTGGACCGGCACCACCGTCATCGGCGGCCTCGCCGCCGCCGGCTACCGGATCTCCACCTCCGGCGCGTCCGAGCGGCAGGGCATCGTCCACCGCCTCGACGTCGGCACCTCCGGCCTGATGGCCGTCGCCAAGTCCGAGCGCGCGTACACCTCGCTGAAGAACCAGTTCCGCGAGCGGGTCGTCGACAAGCGCTACCACGCGCTGGTGCAGGGTCACCCGGACCCGATGAGCGGCACCATCGACGCGCCGATCGGGCGCCACCCCAGCGCCGACTACAAGTGGGCGGTGATCCAGGAGGGCAAGGCCTCCGTCACCCACTACGACCTGATCGAGGCGTTCCGCGCCGCGTCGCTGCTGGACATCAAGCTGGAGACGGGGCGCACGCACCAGATCCGCGTACACATGTCCGCGCACCGCCACCCCTGCGTCGGCGACCTGACCTACGGTGCCGACCCGACCGTCGCCAAGCGGCTCGGGCTGACCCGGCAGTGGCTGCACGCCGTGCGGCTCGGCTTCGAGCACCCGGCCGACGGGCAGTGGGTGGAGTTCGAGAGCGGCTACCCGGCCGACCTCCAGCACGCGCTGGATGTGATCCGGGCCGAGAGCCAGTGACTTCCGTCTCGGTGCGGGTGGCTTCCTCGGAGGAGGACCTGGCCGCCTGCTACGCCGTGCGGACCGACGTCTTCGTGGTCGAGCAGTCCGTGCCGGAGTCGATCGAGTACGACGCGTACGACGCGGTCGCGGTGCACGTGCTGGCCGTGGGCCCGGACGGCGGGGCCCTGGGCACCGGACGCCTGCTGCACGGCCCCGAGGCCCTCGGCAAGACCGGCGCGCCCGAGGTCGGCTCGCTGGGGCGCCTCGCCGTACGGAAGTCCGCGCGCGGACTGGGCGTCGGGGTCGCGCTGGTCCGGGCGATCGAGGCGGAGGCGGCCGGGCTGGGACTGACGGCGGTCGACCTCGGCGCGCAGACCCACGCGACGGGCTTCTACGAGCGGCTCGGCTACGTGGCCTACGGGCCGGAGTTCCAGGACGCGGGCATCCCGCACCGCTCGATGCGGCGCCCTCTGCCGTAGCCCTGGCCGGGCCCGGTCACCGGACCCCCGCGACCGGTCGCGCGGCGGGTCCCGCGGGCGCGGGTCACGACACGGCGCTCCGCGCCCGCGCCTCGAACGCCGGCGAGGCTGGGATCGCGCTCTGCGGGCGTTCGATGCGCTGTCCCGCGCAGGACGCGCGATTCGCCGGGGGTGGGCCGGGGGCCGACACGCCGGTGTGGTGGCCCCCGACCCTCGTGGCCCAGCGGCAGCGGCCTGGCAGGGTGGGGGAGTGGATCAGCTTGCTCTGCTGTTCGTGCTGCTGCTCGGGGCCGTCGTCACCGTTCCGCTCGGGGACCGGCTGGGGCTGCCCGCGCCCGTGCTGATGACCATCGCCGGGGTGGCGCTGGCACTGGTGCCCGCCGTGCCGAACGTCGACATCCCGCCCGAGTACATCCTGCCGCTCGTGCTGCCCCCGCTGCTGTACGCCTCCGCGCAGCGCACCTCCTGGCGCCAGTTCGCGGCCAACGTGCGGCCGATCCTGCTGCTGGCCGTGGCCCTGGTCTTCGTGACCACCGCCGCCGTCGCGGCCGTCGCGCACGCCGTCGTGCCGGGGCTGCCCGTCGCCGCCGCCGTCGCGCTCGGCGCGCTCATCGCCCCTCCCGACCCCGTCGCGGCCACCGCCGTCGCCGGCTCGCTCGGGCTGCCCCGCAGGATGGTGTCGATCCTGGAGGGGGAGGGGCTGTTCAACGACGTCACCGCCATCGTGCTCTACCACGTGGCCGTCGCCGCCGTCGTCAGCGGCAGCTTCTCGTGGCCCGACGCGCTCGGGGAGTTCGTGCTGTCCGCGGTCGTCGCGGTGGCCGTGGGGCTCGGGCTCGGCTGGGTGGCGCAGTGGATGATGGGCCGGCTCGGGGACGCCACGCTCCAGATCGGGCTGACGCTGCTCGTGCCGTTCGTCGCGTACGTGGTGGCGGAGGAACTCCAGGGCTCGGGGGTGCTGGCCGTGCTGACGACCGCCCTGTTCCTCGCCGAGTTCGCCTCGGACGCCGACGACGTGCTGGGGCG
This sequence comes from Streptomyces sp. M-16, assembly GCF_052114405.1. Taxonomy (NCBI): domain Bacteria; kingdom Bacillati; phylum Actinomycetota; class Actinomycetes; order Kitasatosporales; family Streptomycetaceae; genus Streptomyces; species Streptomyces sp. M-16. The sequence continues at coordinate 8,162 of NZ_JBFRER010000137.1, forward strand.
GCTGGCCGGGCACACCTTCTGGGAGATCGTCGACACGCTGGTCACCGGCGTGGCGTTCGGACTGATCGGGCTGGAACTGCACAACGTCTTCGGCGTCGCGAAGAGCCGGGCCTGGGAGATGGCCGGCTGGGCGGCGGTCGTGATCGTGGTGGTCGTCGCCGTACGGCTGCTCTGGCTGCTCCCGGCGGGCTGGCTGGCGAAGAAGCTGCACCGCCGGCGCGACTACGACGAGGAGATCCCGCTGAGCTGGCGGGAGAGCGTGGTGATGTGGTGGGCCGGGATGCGCGGGGTGGCCTCGGTGGCGCTGGCCCTGGCCATCCCCCTGCGCACGGACGCCGGGCAGCCCTTCCCCGGCCGGGACGAGATCGTGTTCATCGCCTTCGCGGTGATCATGGTGACCCTGGTGTGCCAGGGGCTGACGCTGCCCTGGCTGGTGCGGCGGCTGGGGGTGGAGGCGGACGCGGACGCCGAGCGCGAGGGCCGGCGGCAGCTGGCGCTGCGCGCGGCGAAGGCGGCGAAGCGGCGGCTGAAGGAGATCGAGGAGGTCGAAGACCTGCCCGAGGACCTGGTGGAGACGCTGTACCGGCGCGCGTACGACGTCGGGGCCAGGATCAGCCCCGACCTGGTCGACGAGGAGCGGCGGGAGGCGTACGGGAAGCGGGTGGAGCGGATCCGGGACGTGCAGCGGATCCAGCGGGAGATGATGTCCGCCGCCCGGCACGAGGTGCTGGCCGCGCGGAGCGAGCCGGGGGCGGACCCGGAGATCGTGGACCGGGTGCTGCGCCACCTCGACGTCCGCAGCCTGCGAAGCCCGTAGCCGGGGCGGGGGCCGGGTGGTGCCGCTGCCGAACCGGGCCCGCCCCGGTCCCGGTGGTGGCCGGGCCCGCCCCGGCCCCGGTGGTGGCCGGCCCCGCCCCGGCCCCGGTGGTGGCCGGCCCCGCCCCGGCCCCGGTGCGCAGGAGACGGCCTAGACCTGGTAGCGGTCCGGGGCGAAGAGGTGCAGGTTCGCCGCGATCCAGTCGGAGGTGCGGCGCAGGCCCTCCGGCAGGGAGACCTCGGGCTTCCAGCCGGCCCATGCGCGGGCGCGGGAGTTGTCCGAGAGGAGGCGCTGGACCTCGCTGCCCGAGGGGCGCAGCCGGGACGGGTCCACGACCACCTCGGCGTCCCGGCCCGAGGCCGCGATCAGCGCCTGCGCCAGGTCGCCGACGGATATCTCCTGGCCGGAGCCGAGGTTGACCACCTGACCCAGCGCCCGGTCGCACTCCGCCACCGCGAGGAAGCCCTCGGCCGTGTCCGTCACGTACGTGAAGTCCCGGGTGGGGGACAGGGAGCCGAGGCGGACCTCGTGGGCGCCCGAGTGCAGCTGGGCGAGGATCGTCGGGATCACCGCCCGCGCCGACTGGCGCGGGCCGTAGGTGTTGAAGGGGCGCACCACCGTCACCGGCAGTTCGAAGGCGTGGTGGAAGGAGAGCGCCATCATGTCCGCGCCGATCTTCGAAGCGGAGTACGGGGACTGCGGCTGGAGCGGGTGGTCCTCCGTGATGGGCGCCGTGAGGGCCGTGCCGTAGACCTCGCTCGTGGAGGTGTGGACCAGGCGGCGTACGCCGTGGCGGCGGCAGGCCTCCGCCATGTTCTGCGTGCCGGTGACGTTCGTCTGCACGTACGCGCCCGGCGAGGCGTAGCTGTACGGGATCCCGATCAGTGCCGCGAGGTGGAAGACGGTGTCGCACCCGGCCACCGCGTCGCTGACCCGGCCCGCGTCGCGGACGTCGCCCGCCCACATCTCCACCGGCCCGCCGGGGTCGGCCAGGTAGCGGGCCAGGTGGCCCTTCTCGCCGTACGGCTTGTAGTGCACGAAGGCGCGGACCCGGGCGCCCCGCGCCACCAGCAGGTCCACCAGTGTCGAGCCGATGAACCCCTCGGCCCCGGTGACGAGGACGGTGCGGCCGGTCCAGTTCGTGGTCATGCGTGCTCCAAGGTGGGAAGGGAGAGGCCGGCCACACGGAGGACCTCCGCGGCCAGCAGTTCGGCGGCCCGCGCGTGCGGGCCGGGGTCGGCGGCGCCCGCCATCGACGCCAGCCGGGCCGGGTCGGCCAGCAGCGGGCCGATGAGCTCGGCGAGGCGTTCGGCGGTGGCCTCCGCGTCGGACAGCAGCAGCCCCGCGCCCGCGTCGGACAGGACCCGGGCGTTGTGCGTCTGGTGGTCGCCCGGGGCGTGCGGGTAGGGCACGAGCACGGCCGGGACCCCGGTCGCCGCGAGCTCGGCCACCGTCGCGGAGCCCGCCCGGCACACCACCAGGTCGGCGGCCGCGTAGACGAGGTCCATGCGGTCCAGGTACGGCACGGCACGGGCGATCCGCCGGCCGCCGGTCGCGGTGAGGTCCGCCTCCGTGTCGGCCAGCGCCGCCGGTCCCGTCTTGATCAGCAGCTGTACGTCGTCCCGCCCCTGCCAGAGCCCGGCCAGGGCGACGGCCGCCCCGGTGAGGCGTACGGCGCCCAGGCTGCCCCCGTTGAAGACCACCAGCCGTCGCCCCGGGGGGACCCCCAGGGCGAGCCGGGCCTCGGCGCGCAGCTCCGCCCGCCGCGGGCCGGGGAGCTCCGCGAGCCCCGCCAGCGCCGCGGAGATCGGCATGCCGGTGGTCAGCGCCCTCGCCCCGCCCGCCAGGAGGGAGCGGCTGCGGTCGAAGGCCACCGCGACGTGCGGGGTGAGGCGGGCCGCGAACCGGTTGGCCCGGCCGGGCACCGCGTTCGACTCGTGGATCACGGCCGGCAGCCCGGCCAGCCGGGCGCCGAGCACCACCGGCGCGCTCGGATAGCCGCCCATGCCGACGACCGCGTGCGCGCCCTGCGTCCGGATCACCGCACGGGCCTGGTGTGCCGAGCGCAGCAGCGCGGCGGGCAGCAGGTAGCGCTTCGCGCCCAGCGCCGGGTCGAAGGGGATCATGTCAACGGTGTGCAGGCGGTAGCCGGCGCCCGGTATCAGCTCGGTCTCCAGGCCCCGTTCGGTCCCGACGAACGAGATCACGGCCCGCGGGACGGCCGCGCGCAGCGCCTCGGCGAGGGCGAGCCCCGGGTAGATGTGGCCGCCGGTGCCGCCCGCGCCGATCACGACGGAGAGCGCCGCCGGTGTGTGTCGAGTGGTCATGGACGCACACTCGCGGTGCGTCCTAAGAACGTTCTAAGAGGTTCTCGGCGATGCCTTTGGCAGGCTTTGTCCCATGAGGCAGAGGATTCTGGTGGTCGACGACGAGCCCGAGGTGCGGGCCGCCGTGGAGGACGGCCTGGCCATCGAGGGGTTCGAGGTGCGGGGAGCGGCGGACGGGCTGGCCGCTCTGTCCGAGGTGGCGCGCTGGGAGCCGGACGCGGTCGTCCTGGACGTGCTGATGCCGGTGCTCGACGGCCTGGGGGTGTGCCGGCAGCTGCGGGCGATGGGTGACCGCACGCCCGTGCTCGTCCTGACCGCGCTGGACTCCGTCAGCGAACGCGTCGACGGGCTGGAGGCCGGGGCCGATGACTACCTCGTCAAACCGTTCGCGCTGGACGAGCTGGTCGCGCGGGTGCGGGCCCTGCTGCGGCGGGCCGCCCCCGAGCCGCCGGGCGCCGCCCCGCTGGGCTTCGACGACCTCGTTCTGGACCCCGGGACCCGGACCGGCCGGCGGGGCGGGCGGCCACTGGAGTTCAGCCGGACCGAGGCCGCGCTGCTGGAACTGCTCCTGCGCCACCCCGGGCAGGTACTTCCGCGCGAGCTGATCCTCGAACTGGTGTGGGGGCAGGACTTCGGGCCGGACTCCAACTCGCTCGCCGTGTACGTCGGCTACCTGCGCCGGAAGCTGGAGGCCGGCGGCGAGCCCCGGCTGGTCCACACCGTGCACGGGGTCGGCTACCGGCTGGACACGGCGTGAAACGCGGTGACCGGCGGCGGAGCGCCGCGTCCTGGCGCAGGCGGGGGCCGCTGCGGACCCGGCTGGCGCTGTCCGTCACCGCGGCCGTGGCCCTGGTGGCCGTCGTGGTGTGCGTGACCGCGTTCTTCGTCGTACGGGACGCGCTGTACTGGCAGCTCGATCTCAACCTGACCCAGTCCGCCCGGCTCGCCGCGCAGCGCGACCCCGACGAGGGCCCCGGCACGCTGGCGGGGGAGTGCCGCTTCCTGGCCGCCCCCGCGTGTGCGGAGGTGGTGCCCGCCGACCCGGCCCAGGACCCGCCCGCGCCGGGGCTGCTGCCCGTGGCCCCGGCCGCGCGGCAGGTCGCCGCCGGCACGCGGGCCCCGTACTTCTCGAACATCACGGTGGACGGGCACCCCGCCCGGATGCTCACCACCGATTACGCCCAGGGGCGGGCCCTCCAGGTCGCGCTGCGGGCCGACAGTGTCGAGGGCGGTTCGCGGGAGGCCGCCTGGTGGCTCGTCCTGACGGCGGTGGCGGGGGTGCTGCTGGCCGCCGTAATCGGCCGCTGGGTCTCCCGGACCGGCCTCGCCCCGGTGACCCGGCTGACCGCGATGGCCGAGCGGATCGCCGCGACCCGGGATCCGCGGTACCGCATCGAGCTGCCGCCGCCGGGGCGGGAGGACGAGATCACGCGGCTGGCCGGGAGCTTCAACACGATGCTCGGGGAACTGGAGCAGTCCGTCACCGCCCAGCGGCGGCTGGTCGCGGACGCCTCGCACGAGCTGCGGACCCCGCTGACGGCGCTGCGGACCAACGCGGAACTGCTGGCCCGGGCCGACCGGCTGACCACCGCGCAGCGCGAGCGGGCGGCGGCCGCGCTGGGGCGCCAGCTGCGGGAGGTGACGGGGCTGGTGAACGACCTGATCGAGCTGGCGCGGGACGAGGAGCCGACGCCGTTGGTGGAACAGGTGCGGCTGGACCTGCTCGTGCGGCACTGCGCGGAGTCGGCGGGGGCGCACTGGCCCGCGGTGGAGTTCCGTGTGGAGACGGCCGAGGCGGTGGTGCCGGGGGTGCCGGCGCGGCTGAGCCGGCTGGTGGGGAACCTGCTGGACAACGCGGCGAAGTTCAGCCCGCCGGGGCTGCCGGTGGAGGTGGAGCTGACGGCGCACGACGGCGGGGCCCCCGAGCTGACGGTCCGCGACCACGGTCCGGGCATCGCCCCGGAGGACCTGCCGTACGTCTTCGACCGCTTCTACCGGGCCGGGACCGCCCGCGCCCTGCCGGGCTCGGGGCTGGGGCTGGCGATGGCCCGGCAGATCGCGCGGGCGCACGCGGCGGAGCTGACGGCGCAGCCCGCACCCGGCGGCGGAGCGCTGCTGCGCCTGACGTTCTGACCGCTGCGCACCGGCCCGGGGCGTCCCGGACCGACAAGATCCGGAAGGGACGGCCTAGGGGCGGGGGTCGGTCTCCGAGGTCGTGACGCGGGGGAAGGCGTACGGGTGCTGGGCGGACAGCCAGGCGACCAGCTGCTCGCGCACCGCGCAGCGCAGGGTCCACACCTCGTCGGCGTTCTTCGCCGTGACGACGGCGCGCACCACGATGGTGTTCGGGGTGGTGTCGGTGACGGCCAGGGAAGCGTTGCGGCCGTCCCATTCGGGGATGTCCTTGAGGAGCTCAGCGAGCTTGTCCCGCATCAGGGCGACCGGCGCCGCGTGGTCGAGGTGGAAGAAGACGGTGCCGGTGATCTCGGCGCCGCCGCGCGACCAGTTCTCGTAGGGCTTGCTCGTGAAGTACGAGACCGGCATCGTGATGCGGCGCTCGTCCCAGGTGCGGACCACGAGGAAGGTCAGGGTGATCTCCTCGACCGTGCCCCACTCCTTGTCCACGACCACGGTGTCCCCGATGCGCACGGTGTCGCCGAAGGCGATCTGGAGTCCGGCGAAGAGGTTGCCGAGGGTGGACTGGGCGGCGATGCCGGCCACGATGCCGAGGACGCCGGCCGAGGCCAGCATCGAGGCGCCGGCCACCCTCATGGCGGGGAAGGTCAGCAGCATCGCGGCGACGGAGACCACCACGGCCACGGCGACGAGCACCCGCTGGATCAGGGTGACCTGGGTGCGGACGCGGCGGACCCGGGCGGAGTCCGGGGCGGAGGCGGCGTAGCGGGAGTAGACGGAGTCCACGACCGCCGTGGCGATCCGGACGAGGAGCCAGGCGGTGGACGCGATCATCAGCAGGGCCAGGACGTGCCCGACGGCGGCCCGGTGGGCTGGGAAGACGCCCGCCCGCCGGTACGAGGCCTGCAGCAGACCCGTGGCCAGGACCAGCCGGAAGGGCGGGACGCAGCGGCGCAGCAGCCCCCACAGCGGGGTCTCGGTGTGCCGGGCGTCCGCCTTGCGCAGCAGCAGGTCGAGCAGCCACCCGGCGAGCAGGGTGAGGACCAGCACGGCGACGAGGGCCACGACGGGACGCAGGACGTTCTCCATCTCCATACCCAGAACCTAACCGCGACGGGTCCCGTGACCCCCGCCTTCGTCGCGAATGGCACGATGGGAGGCATGAACATCGTGCTCTTCCACTCGACGTACGGGCTGCGGCCCGCGGTGCACGCGGCGGCCGACCGGCTGCGCGCGGCCGGACACCAGGTCCAGGTGCCCGACCTCTTCGAGGGGCGTACGTTCGCGACGGTCGAGGAGGGGATGGCCCACCAGGACGAGGTCGGCCGCGACGAGCTGCTCAAGCGGGCGGTCCTGGCCGTGGCGCCGTACTCCGACCAGGGTCTGGTCTACGCCGGTTTCTCCTACGGCGGCTCCGTCGCCCAGCACCTGGCGCTGGCCGACGACAAGGCGCGCGGACTGCTGCTCCTGCACGGCACGGCGGACCTGGACGAGGACGCGTCGGCCGACGAGCTGCCGGTGCAGCTGCACGTCGCCGACCCGGACCCCTTCGAGCCGCACGACTGGCTGACCGCCTGGTACCTGCGGATGCGGCGGGCCGGGGCGGACGTGGAGGTGCACACCTATCCGGGGGCCGGTCACCTGTTCACGGACCCGGACCTGGACGACTACGACGCGCAGGCGGCGGAGGAGACCTGGAAGGTCGCGCTCGGCTTCCTCGACAGTCTGTAGGGAGCGGGCCCGCGGGACGGACGGAGGCAGGGCCCCCGGCGGTGACGCCGGGGGCCCTGCCGGTTGCGCGGGAGGCGCGGTGGAGCGGATGGAGCGGCCGGAGCGGCCGGAGCCGGGAAGACCGGCCGCGGGTCAGGCGCGGTAGGCCGTCCACATGCTCTTCATGCGCGACACCTGGCCGGCCGTGAACTGGTACATGCAGGAGTCGTACGTGTAGTCCATGAAGTTGTGGATCGGGTCGGCGCCCGGCGCGGTGCAGGTGTCGCGCCCGGTCGGGCACTCGAAGGCGGCGCTGGACTCGGCCGGGGTGTCGGAGACCGAGTCGCCGCTGCCCGTGCAGCCGCCCTGGAAGGTGTGGTACAGGCCCATCCAGTGGCCGACCTCGTGGGTGGCGGTGTCGCCCTCGTTGTAGTTGGTGGCGGAGCCGCCGGGCAGCGAGGAGTTGAGGATGACGACGCCGTCCATCTTGGGCGCCGAGTTGTAGGAGCTGGGGAAGGTCGCCCAGCCCAGGAGCCCGCCGCCGAGGTTGGCGGTGTAGAGGTTGAGCGCGTTCTTGCCGCCCTTGCGCAGGGCGTTCTTCATGTCCTTCTCGGCCTTGGTGCCGTCCGAGACGTTGTACCAGGTCGAGTTGTCGGTGTAGTCGGTCCCGGCCAGGCTGAACTGGAAGCCGGAGTCGACGTTGCCGGTGCCCTGGCCCGCGTAGGCCGCGTTGAGGACCGAGATCTGGTTGTTGATCTGGGCGGCCGTCAGCTTGCCGGCGGTGCCGGAGGTGATGACGTGCACGTAGACCGGGATGGTCGTGACGGCGGCGACCGCGCCGGCGCGCATGCCCTCGCTCTGCTGCGGGGAGAGCTGGAGCTGGGCGAGCTTCTTCTTCAGGTCGGCGTCCATGGACTTGACCTGGGCGTCGCTGATCTCGTTGGGGTCGGCCGCGTGGTGGTCCTTGGGGCGCGCCACCCGGGCGTTGGCAGGGGCGGAGCCCTGCTCGGCACAGACCTCGGCGGGGGTCTTCGCGGCGGCGGCGGCGACCGTGGTCGGGGCCGTCAGCGGGGCGAAGGCCAGGGTGGAGGCCAGGACGGCCGTGCCCATGAGGCGGCGGCGGAGCAGGGGGGATATGCGGGCAACAGCGCGCACGTTGACTCCTCGCGAAGCGTGGTGGGGGGTGAGGTAGTTCCTCACGCTGGCCGGAAGCTTACGTGTGCATGTCATTCAATTGGCAAGTACCCGGAGGTTAAAGATTTGTTGCCGATGGTGCGGTAGGGGCCCCTGGAGTGCGCCAGAAACCCCTACCGACAGCAGATTTGACGGCCTGTCAGAAAACCGGCCGGTCGGCCCGCTCCACCTTCTGCGTGCCGTTCAGCGTGCGGTACGAGCGCTCCCAGGAGGAGGTCGCGTCCTGCCGCCGCTTGTCCGAGACCACGTAGTAGTCCATCTGCGAGCGCTCGGCCGTCACGTCCAGGACGCCGTATCCGTGGGCGTCCATGTCCAGCCACTTGACGTGCCAGTTCGCGGCCTTGATGGCCGATTCCGCGACCAGCGAGAGCGTGTCCGGCAGGACGTGCAGCATGTCGTCGAGGTTGTCGGAGGTCACCGAGGTCACCACGAACTCGGTCGCCGCCGTGCCCGAACCGGGGTACGTCGCCTTCTCCACCGGGAGCTCGTTCGCCCACGCCATGTGGATGTCGCCGGTCAGGAACACCGTGTTCTTGATGTTCCGGTCCTTCAAGTGGCCCAGGAGTTCCTTGCGGTCGTCCGTGTAGCCGTCCCACTGATCCACATTGATCGCGATTCCGCCCTCGGGCAGGCCGAGCAGCTTGGTGAGCGGCTTCAGCAGGTGCGCGGGCAGCGCGCCGAAGGCCACCGGCGAGATCATCACCGAGGTGCCCACCAGCTGCCAGGTCGCGTTCGAGGAGGCCAGGCCCGCCTTGAGCCAGTCGAGCTGCGCCCGTCCGGTGATGGTGCGCTCGGGGTCGTCCACCGAGCCGCTGCCGACCTTCGTCTGCTGCGAACGGAAGCTGCGCAGGTCCAGCAGGTGCAGGTCGGCGAGGGTGCCGAACCGCAGCCGTCGGTAGACGGTGCCCGCGATCGAGGGGCGTACGGGCATCCACTCGAAGTAGGCCTGCTTGGCGGCGGCCGCGCGGGCCGCCCAGTCGCCCTCGGTGGCGGGGGTGTGGTTCTCCGCGCCGCCGGACCAGGAGTCGTTGGCGAACTCGTGGTCGTCCCAGATGGCGACGATCGGGTGCGCCGCGTGCAGGGCCTGGAGGTCGGCGTCCGTCTTGTACTTGCCGTGCCGGGTGCGGTAGTCGGCCAGCGAGAGGATCTCGTTCCGGGGCTCGTGCGCGCGCACCACGTACTTGGGCTCCGGGTACGCCCCGGTGGCGTACTCGTAGATGTAGTCGCCGAGGTGCAGGATCGCGTGCAGGTCGGTGCGGGCGGCCAGGTGCCGGTACGCCGAGAAGTACCCGGACTCCCAGTTGGCGCAGGACACCACGCCGAAGCGCACGCCGGGGGTGCGGGTGTCGGCGGCCGGGGCGGTCAGGGTCCGTCCGGCCGGGGAGAGCGTGTCGCCGGCGGTGAACCGGTACCAGTACGGGGTCTGCGGGCGCAGTCCGCGCACGTCGGCCTTGACGGTGTGGTCGGTGGCGGCGCGGGCGGTGACGGAACCGCTCGCGACGATCCGGGAGAAGGCCTTGTCCTCGGCCACCTCCCAGCCCACCGCGGTGTCCGGGCCGAGGCCGGAGCCGGGGACGGACTCCGCGGTCGGGGTGACGCGGGTCCACAGCAGGATCCCGTCGGGCAGCGGATCGCCCGAGGCGACGCCGTGCAGGAAGGCGGGGGCGGATCCGGCCGCGTGGGCGGCAGGGGCGCCGAGCGCGGCGATCGGCGCGAGCGCGGCCGTGGCGGCGGCGGCCAGGACGACCGAACGGCGGCGCGGATGTGCCGGGCGGGCGGCCGTGGCGGCGCCGTCGGCGGAGGGGGTGAGATGACTGGTCACGGGCGATCATATTACTGATCGGTATTCAGCCAGGAACAGTCACGAAAAGGGAACGGGTGGGCGAACTCTGGGAGTTCACCCACCCGTTGTCCCGCCCAATTGCGGCCGGATGCGGACGGATCAGCCGGCCAGGGCCTTGTCGATCGCGGCCGTGAACGCCTCCGGCGTCGCCGGGGTGTCGATCTTCTTGCCGTCCATCTTCAGCGTCGGGGTGCCCGTCACCCCGGACTTGTTGAAGGCCTTCGACATGTCCATCGCCCACCGGTCGTACGTACCGTCCTCGACGGCCTTCTTGAACTCGGCGTTGCCCTTGAGCGCCGGGACCGTGTCCGCGACCTTGATCAGGTAGTCGTCCTTGGCGAAGCTGTCGACGCTCTCGTCGGGGTGAAGGTCCTTGGAGTACAGCGCGGCCTTGTAGTCGAGGAAGGCCTGCGGGCTGACGTTCAGCGCCGCGCCCAGCGCGCTCAGCGCGTTCTTCGAGCCCTCGCCCTTGGACGCGTTGTCGATGAAGGTGGCACCGAAGTACCGGAGCTTGTACTTGCCGGCGTCGACGTCCTTCTTGACCTGCTCGCCGGACGACTGCTCGAAGGCGGCGCACGCCGGGCAGCGGGAGTCCTCGTAGATCTCCAGGGTCTTCTTGGCCTCGGGCTTGCCGATGACGACGGTCAGGCCGTCCGCGCCCTCGGTGTTCTTCGGCTTGACCAGGGCGGCATCGGCGGCCTTCTCCCAGTAGCCGGGCTCGTTGCCCTTGACGACCAGGTAGCCGACGCCCGCGGCCAGGGCCAGGACGGCGACGACCCCGCCGGCCACGAACACCTGGCGTCGCGCCTTGTCCTTCTTGGCCTGCTTCTCGCGCTCGATGCGCAGCTTCTCGCGGGCGGCGGCCTTGTTCTGCTGGGTGTTGCGTGCACTCATGATGATCTCCGTGGGACGTGGAAGGACGAGGGGGACTGCCGTACGTACGTCAGGCGCTCGCGAGCGCCGCGCGTACGGGAGGTCCCCTCCGTCCCACGGAATGCGCCGGGAAGCGGGTACGGGCACCCGCGCCCGGGAACGGCCGGCGCGGCGGCCG
>NZ_JBFRER010000138.1:0-19752 GCF_052114405.1 Streptomyces sp. M-16
GGTCAGGCCATCGGCGGGGCGTCAGGCCCCGTCCGCGCGCTCCACGTTGGCGATCATCGTGCGCAGCACCCGGAGCGCGGCGACGTACTCCTCGTCGGTGATGCCCTCGTGGACCACCGCGCGCAGTTCGGTCACCACGGCCCTCACCCGCGCCCTGGCCGCCTCGCCCGCCCCGGTGAGGTACAGCCGCTGCCCGGCGTCGACGCACAGCCAGCCCCGGTACACGAGCCGGTCGACGACCCGGGCGATCTCGTCCGGCCCGTCCGCGAGCGGCGTCAGCTGGACGACGGTCTCCGTGCGGGTGGGGGCCGCCGGTCCGCCGTGGACGCGGTTGAGCACCCAGTACTCGGGCTGGGTGACGTCGATCCGGGCCAGGGCGTCGCGCAGGTGGCGGGTGACCTTCGCGTGGGCCAGGCCGCTCCAGTAGCCGATGGGCTGGGTGGCCAGGGCCTCATCGGTCGCGGCCGGGTCTGCGGGGGCCTGGTCTGCGGCCGGGCGCGTCGCGGATGTCATGGCCCCCACGCTAGCCGCCGGAGTCGGCGCGGCCCTCGGGTCGCGCCGGAGCCCCCGGCGGCCGCGCCCGCAGGCTGCCCCGTCCCGGGTTGCGCCCCGGTACGCGTACCCGCGCCGGCGATCTCCGACGCGGGGGTCCGCAGGGCGACTCCGAGGGCGAGCCGGCCTCCGCCGTGTAGGCGAGGAGGGCCGGTCGGGACCGTCGGGCAGGCTGAGGCTCTCGCAGGCCACCCGAACCACTTCCGATCGGTCACGGCCGATGAACTGCTCGACCGGTTCCACCTGGAGGTCGTGCCCAGCCCGAGCGGCGTCATGCACCACCTTTTCTGGCGCAGGTGACCGTCCCCCGGGCCCGTCGGCCCGCGCGCCACAGCCCTTAGGCTGGGGCGCATGTCCGGTGCCACCACCCCGCTCCCCGCTCCTCCGGTGACCGTGTGGGCGGTGGGGCGGCGGCCGTGGCGGTTCCTGCGGTCGTGGTGGCCGTGGCGGTGCTGGGCGTACCTGGGCAGCGGGTTCCCCCTCGGGTACGCGGTGCTGGTCGCCCTGGTGCTGCTCGTGGGCCTCGGGGTGGTGCTTGCGGTCGCCGGGGTCGGTCTCCTGCTGCTGCTCGCCGCCGTCGCCGGTGCCGTGCCCCTGGCCGAGCTGGAGCGGCGCAGGCTCCGGTGGGTCGAGCCGGCTCCCGTCGCCGATCCGCACACCTCGCTCGCCGGGGCCGGCGCCGCCGCCTGGCTGCGCACCCGGCTGCGGGAACGGGCCACCTGGCGGGAGTTCGGCTACGCCGCCCTGCTGGGGGCCGTGTTCGGCGCGGCCGGTTTCGGGGTGCTGGCGCTGGTGGCGTTCTCGCTGCTCCTCGTGGTGTCCCCGGTCGTCGTGTGGGCGCTGGCCCCGGAGCCGGTGATGCTGATACCCGGCCGGGCCGTGACGGGGCCCCTGGAGGCGCTGGGCGGGACGGCCGCCGGGCTGGCGGGGCTGGTGCTCGCGGCGTACGCGGGCGCGCTGATCGCCGGGGCGCAGGTGAAGACGGCCCGGCTGCTGCTCGGGCCGCGCGAGGAGGACGGCCGGGTGCTGGAGCTGACCCGGTCCCGGGTCCGGCTGGTGGAGGCCTTCGAGGCGGAACGGCGGCGCATCGAACGGGACCTGCACGACGGGGCCCAACAACAACTGGTCGCCCTCAGCATGACCCTGGGCCTCGCGGAGCTGCGGCTGCGCGGGATCCCGGAGGCGGCGGAGGCCGCGGCCCTGGTCGGCCGGGGGCGCGCCGAGGCGAAGCTGGCGCTGGAGCAACTGCGGGACCTGGTCCGGGGCATCCACCCGCAGGTGCTGACCGACCACGGCCTGGCGGCGGCCGTCGCCGAGGTGGCGCTGCGCCATCCCGTCCCGGTCACGGTGGACCTCGGCGGCCTGCCCCGGCTGCCCGAACCCGTGGAGACGACCGCCTACTTCACCGTCACCGAGGCCCTCGCCAACGCCGCCAAGCACAGCGGCGCAGCGCACGTCGGCGTCGCCGGTAGGGTCGAGGGGGACCGGCTCACTCTCACCATCACGGACGACGGCCGCGGCGGGGCCGATCCCGGCGCGGGAGCGGGCCTGGCGGGTCTCGCGGACAGGGTGGCGATGTTGCAGGGCAGGCTGACGGTGTCCAGTCCGGTGGGCGGTCCGACCGAACTGCGCGTGGAGGTCCCGTGCTCCGTGTGATCCTCGCGGAGGACTCCGTGCTGCTGCGTGCCGGCCTGACCGAGCTGCTGACCCTCGGTGGCCACCGGGTCCTCGCCGCCGTGGGCGACGCCCCCGCCCTCCTGGAGGCGGTGGAGGCCGAGCGGCCCGACGTGGTCGTCACGGACGTCCGGATGCCGCCCGGACTGCGCGACGAGGGGCTGCGGGCCGCGCTCGAACTGCGTTCCCGGGACGCCTCGTTGCCGGTCCTGGTGCTCTCCCAGTACGTGGCGACGGCGTACGCGGCCCAGCTGTTCACCGGCGCTTCGGCGGCCGGGCTGGGCTACCTGCTCAAGGACCGGGTCGGCGAGGTGACCGAGTTCCTCGACGCCCTGGAACGGGTACACGGCGGCCAGACGGTCATCGACCCGGAGGTGGTGCGCGTCCTGCTCGCGCCGCCATCGGCCCCGGACCGTCCGCTGGCCCGCCTCACCCCCCGCGAGCGCGAGGTGCTCGCGCTGATGGCCGAGGGGCTCAACAACCAGGCCCTGGCGGCCCGGCTGTTCATCACCGAGGCCTCCGTCGTCAAGCACGCGGGCAGCATCTTCACGAAGCTGGACCTGGACCCGACGGAGGGCAACCGCCGCGTCCTGGCGGTCCTGGCCCACCTCCGGGGCCGGGAGGGGGCGGAGGGGACGTCCGGCGGACCGGGACGCCCGGCACCCCCGGCACCCCCGGCACCCCCGGCACCCCCGGCACCCCCGGGACACCCGACCTGATCCTCCGGAGACCCCTTACGCCCTCACCGCCAGGTGCCCCAGGGTTTGGTTCCCTCCGGGTCCAGGGCGTCCGCGCGGGCGCGGAGTTCCTCCGCGATCTCGTCCCAGGAGGGGCCGTGCGCCTCCAGGTTGAAGGCGGCTTCCCTGATCAGGGCCGGGTCGTCGGGCCGTTGCAGCAGGAGCAGCCGGTAGGCCAGGTTACGGACCCACACGGGGAGCAGGCCGTCGACCACGGCCCGGCACAGCTCACGGAACATGGCGATGATCTCGTCCGGGCCGGCGAAGGTCAGCTCCTCCGCGAAGTACGTCCAGTGGTGCTCGCGGGTCTCGCATTCGGGCGTCGGCCCGTACTCGTCGCCCCAGATGCAACGGGCGTGCTCGGTCAGCGTGGTGTGGCGCATGGCCGGACCCTACGCCGCCCCGGCCGCCCGGGACTCCCGCGCCCGGGAGCGGGCCACGATCCGGGACGCGGCCGGCCGGGACGCGCCGGGCCGGGGCGCGACGGAGCGGGCCCAGAGGGCGAGCAGCAGCGGCAGTGCCAGGTAGCCGAAGCGGCCCGCCGGGGCCAGCAGGAAGGCCAGCGTCAGCCCCAGCGCGAGCCGGTCGGCGGCGGCGACGACCGTGCGCGGCGGGCGCGCCCACAGGGAGAGCCCCACCCCCAGTCCGGCCAGGGCCAGCAGGGCCACCGTCACGTACCAGCCCCACGGTCCGAGTCCGGCGAGCAGGTGCCCCGGCAGGGGACTGCTCGCCGGGGTCGGCACGTCCGCCCGGCCCGTCGGGAAGGCGAACACCTGCCGCCACAGTTCCGCCGGCTGGAGCAGCACCCCCGGGAGCACCAGCACCGCCGTGCCGGACACCGCCACCGCCGCACAGCGCAGCGCCGCCCGCGCGCCGCGACGGGCTCCGAGTACGGCGACGGCCACCGCCACCGCGGGCAGCGCGGTCCACTTCATGGCGCACGCCGCCGCGAGCGCCGCCCCGGCCACCGCCGGACGGCCGGAGGCGGCCGCCGCGAGCGCCAGGCAGCACAGCCCCGCCAGCGGCAGGTCCACCCCGCTCACCACCAGCGGAAGGGCCACCACCGGAGAGGCCACCAGCAGCGGGAGCAGCGGCGAGGGGCGACTGCCGAGCATCCGGCGGCCGGCCCACAGGGAGGTGAACAGGGCCGCCGCGCACCAGATCCGGGCGTCGCCGAGGAGGCGGACCGCCCAGCCGTCGCCGCCGCCCAGCAGGGCGCGGGGGAGGCCGAGGAGGGCCATGCCGGGCAGGTAGGGGGTGTACTCCTCGACTCCGCCGGGCCGGTCCACGTAGAGGCGTCCGGAATCCAGCAGGAGCCGCCCGGACCGTTCGATCACGCCCACCTCCGACTGGCCCTGACCGGTGAGGACCAGGTACAGCAGGGGCAGGACGACGGCTCCGGTCAGGGCCGCGGCCCGCGCCGAGCGCGGGCGGCCCACGGCGGTGGCCCCGGCGGCCACCAGGTATCCCGCGGCCGCGCAGCAGCCCCACAGCCGGTGCGGGCCGAGCGGGGAGAACAGGGGGAACGCCAGCGCCCAGACGGCCGCGAGCAGCCAGCCGACGGTCCACCGGGCGGTGGGCGAGGCGGGCAGGACACGGGCGGCCACGGGCGGGAGCGGGCGGGCGGAAGGGGTCATGGACCCATTCCAGCCGCGTGGCCCCGCGGGGTCTGCACGCCCAGGCGGAGCCTTCGTGGTGGGGTTTTCCCTACCCCGCCGGGTCCCGGGCGGGATTCCTGCCCCCGGCGGGAGCCGGGCGGGATCCCTGCCCCGGCCGGTCCCGGGGGCGGGATACCTGCCCCGGCCGGACCGGGGTGGAGCCCCTGCCCCGGCCGGTCCTGCGGGCCGCGGCCGCCGTTCACGCCGAAGGGCGCGACCTCGGCAGGTCGCGCCCTTCGGGGAGCCGTTGGCGGCGGGGCCGTCAGGCCTCCGGGGCACCGCCGAAGCGCTCGCGGTAGGACTCCAGGTCCTCCTCGGTGACCCTCGCGAAGAGCACCGGCGGCACGGTGAACGGGGTCCCGGCCGGAACCGCGTCCAGCGCCTTCGCCTGCTCCGGGGTCACCCACACCGCCGTGTCGTCCGCGAGGTCGAACGCGGAGCGCATGGCGCGCGCGGAGGCCGGGATGAAGGGCTCGGAGACCACCGAGTAGAGGTGGATGAGGTTCATCGCGGTGCGCAGGGTGAGGGCCGCGCCCTCCAGGTCGGTCTTGACCTCCAGCCAGGGGGCCTTCTCGTCGAGGTACGCGTTTCCGGCCGACCACAGGGCGCGCAGCGCGGCCGCCGCCTTGCGGTACTGGAGGGCCTCCATGTGGCCCTCGTACTCGGCGAGGAGCTCGGCGATCTGCTCGCCCAGCTTGGCCTCGGCCGCACCGGCGGCGGTGCCCGCGGGGACCTCGTCGCCGAACTTCTTGCGGGAGAAGGTCAGCACCCGGTTGACGAAGTTGCCGAGGGTACCGCCGAGGTCCTTGTTGACCGTGGCGGCGAAGTGCTCCCAGGTGAACGACGAGTCGTCCGACTCGGGCGCGTTCGCGATGAGGAAGTAGCGCCAGAAGTCGGCCGGGAGGATCTCCAGCGCCTGGTCGGTGAAGACGCCGCGCTTCTGCGAGGTGGAGAACTTGCCGCCGTAGTACGTCAGCCAGTTGAAGGCCTTGACGTAGTCGACCTTCTTCCACGGCTCGCGGGTGGCCAG
This sequence comes from Streptomyces sp. M-16, assembly GCF_052114405.1. NCBI lineage: Bacteria > Bacillati > Actinomycetota > Actinomycetes > Kitasatosporales > Streptomycetaceae > Streptomyces > Streptomyces sp. M-16. The sequence continues at coordinate 5,652 of NZ_JBFRER010000138.1, forward strand.
CTGCGTGGCGGGGAACATCACCGTGTGGAACGGGACGTTGTCCTTCGCCATGAACTGGGTGTAGCGGACGTCCTCGGCCTCGTACCACCAGGCCTTGTAGTCGCGGTCCGCCGGGTCGAGGTCGGCCCACTCCTTGGTGGCGCCGATGTACTCGATCGGGGCGTCGAACCAGACGTAGAAGACCTTGCCCTCGGCGGCCAGTTCGGGCCACGTGTCGGCGGGCACCGGGACGCCCCAGTCGAGGTCACGGGTGATGGCGCGGTCGTGCAGGCCCTCGGTCAGCCACTTGCGGGCGATGGAGGAGGCGAGCTGCGGCCACTCCTCCTCGTGCTCGGCGACCCAGGCCTCGACCTCGTGCTGGAGCGCGGACTGGCGCAGGAACAGGTGCTTGGTCTCGCGGACCTCCAGCTCGGTGGAGCCGGAGATGGCCGAGCGGGGCTCGATCAGGTCCGTGGGGTCCAGGACGCGGGTGCAGTTCTCGCACTGGTCGCCGCGGGCCTTGTCGTAACCGCAGTGCGGGCAGGTGCCCTCGACGTAGCGGTCCGGCAGGAAGCGGCCGTCGACCGGCGAGTAGACCTGCCGGATCGCCCGCTCCTCGATGAAGCCGTTCTCCTGGAGCCTGCGCGCGAAGTGCTGGGTGATCTCGCGGTTCTGCTCGGAGGAGCTGCGGCCGAAGTAGTCGAAGGACAGCTCGAAGCCGTCGTAGACCGCCTTCTGGGCGTCGTGCGCCTGCGCGCAGAACTCGGCGACCGAGATCCCGGCCTCCTTGGCGGCGAGTTCGGCGGGGGTGCCGTGCTCGTCGGTGGCGCAGATGTACAGGACGTCGTGGCCGCGCTGGCGGAGGTACCGGGAGTACACATCCGCCGGAAGCATCGACCCGACCATGTTGCCCAGGTGCTTGATCCCGTTGATGTAGGGAAGCGCGCTGGTGATCAGGTGTCGAGCCATCCTCGGATGCTCCATTCGTTTCATTTGTACGGGTTCATGCGTAACGGCGTGCCGTGACGGATTGTGATGCGGTTCATCGTATCGAACCGCCGAAAGGGCACGCGCCCGCATTTCGTCCGGGTGGACGTGACGCAAAAAACAGCGAGGGCAGTGACCTCTCCGTCACGGCCCTCGCAATGGGCCCATGTTACAGCCGCGGTACGGAGCCCCCGACCGGTGTCCGGGGTACGGGCACCCCCGCGCCGGGCGGCGCCCGCCGCGCCCCACCGGGTGCCGCGTCCAGGCCCGCCGGGTACCGCCTCCCGCCCCTCGGTCGCGTCTGCCCGCCCCTCCGTCGAGGGCGGCGAGCTGGTACCGGTGGCCCGCCGGGGAACGTCACCGGGTGCCCACGAGCCCAGGCCGCACGTCCGCCCCGCACCCCGGCCTCTGCGTACGCACTGGCCGGACCGTCGATCGGTCGATATCGATCACCAAGCGATCATCACCAAACGTAATATTTCCAGGTTTCTTCTCTGCGCCCTCCGAGTGCGCCCGCGCTGCTTCCATGGACCCGCACAGGGGATGAGGTGGGGAACGGTGAGCGATGGCGGACCGGAGGAGTCCGGCGGGGCCGTGGGACTGCCCAGCCGCAGGCGGCAGCCGACGCCGATGAGCCAGTGGGATCCGACCGCGCGCCTGTCGTACTGGGCCTTCCACGCCAACCGGCGGCCCGCGTACATGCGCTTCGCGTACCTCCAGCTCGGCTCCGACGCGGCCGCCGAGGACGCCGTGGACGCCACCTTCGAATCGATCATGAACGAGTGGCTCCGCATGCTGCACATGGACCGGCTCGACGCCTACGCCTGGACCGTCCTCAAGCAGCGGATCGTCGACTGGCAGCGGCGCCGCGACCCCCGCCACCACCGGCCCGAGCCGATGGACACCAGCGCCTTCGAGGCCGCCCTCAAGGAGGCCCACGCAGACCAGTACGAGGTGCTCACCGACACCATCCGCTTCTACTCGGCGGTCTCCCGCCTCGCCGAGCGCCAGCGGGACGCCGTGATGCTGCGCTACGGACTCCAGTGCACCCCCGGCGAGGCCGCCTCCGTGATGGGCGTCGACGAGGCCACCGTCCGCTCCCAGCTCGGCCAGGCCCACCGCCGCCTCGCCCGGCTCCTCGACGCGTCCGCCGGATCATGAGGCCCCGCGCGACCGACGCCGACGGCGCCCCCGCAGGCCCCCCGCGCGCGCTGGCCGAGTTCCTGGCACGGGCGGGCGTGCGCGACCGCTACCCGCACTACGACCTCGGCGCGGCCGAGTCCCGGCTGCTGCGCGGCCCGCGGGCCCCCGGCGCGACCGCGGCGACGGTCAGGAACCGGCGCCGCCCCTTCGGCTGGAGCGACCCGGCCCGGGACTGTCCCCTCGACTCCGAGCGGGCGCGCCGGGACCTCAAGGCCGCCTGCCTCGCCGTGGTCTGCGACCCGCGCGCCGCGCACGACCTCGGGCGTTTCACCGACGGCCGGCACAGCGACCTGCCCGGGGCGGTGGTCTTCGGCTGTCTGCTGCACCTCGCGGGGCTGCGCGAGGGCTCCCGCTTCTGGTGGCAGTTCGCCGCGGGCTCCGGCAGCCCCCGCACCGCCCCCGCCGCGTACTGCCTCTTCCTCGACCACTCCCGCCGCGGCGAACACCACGACGCCCGGTTCTGGGCACGGGAGCTGGGGCGGCGGGGATTCCGCCCCGGCGGCCGCCGTGAGCTGCGCGAGGTACGGCTGTGCGCCCAGGCGGCCGTCCTGCGCTACGTGGACCAGCCCGACGACCCCGACCTGGGCCCGGTGCCGCTGCCCCGGGCGGGGCTGCCCTCGGTGCTCGCCGCGTTCCTGCCGCCGCCCCCGCTCACGGCGCGCGGGCCCGGCCCCGGACCGGGCCCGCTGCGGCACCCCGCGCTGACGTCGGCCGCCCGGGGGACGGTCGTCCAGACGGGCACGGGCGGGGCCCTGGCGGAGGCGCGGCGCGCACTGGCCGTCGTACGCGTCCTGGAGCGGCACCCCCTGGGGGTGCGGACCGCCCGGCTCGTACGCGACTCCGGCCTGACCGAGGCGGCGCTGCGCCCGCTCCTGGCCATGCTGTGCGAGGAGCAGTACGCCTACCGGCCGGGCGCGGGGGTGTACGCCCGCGGCCCGGCCCTGGACCGGCTCGCCGCCCCCGGCGGCAGGGGCCTGGCGGGGCAGCTCCAGCGCACCCTCGCCCTGGCCCGCGACAGCGCGGGTGCCGCCGTGTACCTCAGCCGGTACGCGGAGGGCGAGGTCCGGATCACGCAGATGGCGGACGGGCCGGGGGCTCCGCCGGTGCGGGAGTGGGTGGACTTCCGGGCGGCCGCGCACGCCAGCGCGGTCGGCAAGTGCCTGCTGACCCAGCTGGACCACCGGGACCGGGCCGACCACGTGACCCGCCACCGCCCGGCCCGGCTGACGGCGCGGACGATCACCGACAGCCGGACCCTGTTCAGTGCCCTGGACGCGCTGGCTCCGGGCGCTCCCGTCTTCGACCTGCGCGAGTACTCCCCCGGGGTCGTCTGCGCGGCGGTGCCGATCGCCACCGGCGGCGCCGCCGGGAGCCTGGCGCTCTCGCTGCCGGCGAGTCACGCGCACCGGCTGCGCTCCGCGACCGAGGCCCTGCGCCGCAAGGCCGTACCGGTCCTCCTGGCGCTCCTCCTGTCCGGCGCCATCCCCCCGGACCCCGCCCCGGACGCCACCCCTGACCCCGCCCCCGCGACCGCTCCGGAGCCCCCGCCCGCCCGCTCCGCCGCCCCGCACGCGCCGGCCACCCCGCCCGGCCCGGCGTCCGCCACCCGCATGACCCCGGAGACCCTGCGCCTGCTGGGCCGGCTCTTCCGCACCCCGCTGACCCGCGCCACCGCACCCGAGGGCCCCCACCTGGTCAGCGATCCCGCGACGGCGGCGGCCTACCTCTTCGAGGCCGACGCCCCACCGGACCCCGACCACCCCCGCCTCGCCCTCCCCCGCACCTTCACCCAGGTCCCCCCGGGCACCCTCCCCGCCCCGGACGGCCTGGTGGTCCTCCACATGTGACCCCCCTCCGCGACCGCACCGCCCGGCCGCCGGAGGGCGAATGACCAGAGCCGGGTCCGCCCCGGCGCGGGCACGCGGGTGATCGACCCGAGCGCCCGTACCGCACCTGACCGGTTCGCCACAGACGAAAGAGCCGGCCAGGGCGACGTCGCGTCGCTCTGGCCGGCTCTGTCAGGTCGTTTGACCACGGTGTCCGAGGGGGGACTTGAACCCCCACGCCCGATAAAGGGCACTAGCACCTCAAGCTAGCGCGTCTGCCATTCCGCCACCCGGACCGGGTGATGCCTCCGCAGGGTGATCCCCGCGGCGACACGGACCACCTTACCAAGGGCTGAGAGCGCCGTTGACCAGGGCTTTCTGCCTGGATCGCGCGCCCTCCCGCCGGTGCGGGCGTCTCCCCTTCGGCGTCGGCGGGACCGATCACGGGGTTGGTCGCGCCATCGCCCGGAAACGCGAAAGAACCCCACCGAAGTGGGGTTCCTGCTGGTGTCCGAGGGGGGACTTGAACCCCCACGCCCGATAAAGGGCACTAGCACCTCAAGCTAGCGCGTCTGCCATTCCGCCACCCGGACTAGGTGGTCGGCCCCGGTTTCCCGCGGCGACATGGACAACAATAGCAAAGGATCGGCGGGGTTCCGACCACTTATCCGGGCGACGGAACGGCAGACGCGCCGCGCTGACCTGCAGGCATGCGTGAGTGGGGGTGGCGAGACGGGGCGTCTCGGATGGTTGCGGGCGGCCCGGTCCGTCGCCGTGCCGGGGCGGGTGTGCGCGAGGCCCGCCCCGGGCGGGACGGGCCTCGCGTGTGCGTACGGGTGCGCCACGGCTAGGGGCAGTGGATGACCTGGCCGGCGTAGGAGAGGTTGCCGCCGAAGCCGAAGAGCAGGACCGGGGCGCCGGAGGGGATCTCGCCCCGCTGGACCAGCTTCGAGAGGGCCATCGGGATGCTGGCCGCCGAGGTGTTGCCGGAGTCGACGACGTCGCGGGCGACCACGGCGTTCACGGCGCCGATCCTGGCGGCGAGCGGCTCGATGATCCGCAGGTTCGCCTGGTGCAGGACGACCCCCGCCAGGTCCTCGGGGGTGATCCCGGCCTTCTCGCAGACCTTGCGGGCGAGCGGCGGGAGCTGGCTGGTGGTCCAGCGGTAGACGGACTGGCCCTCCTGCGCGAAGACCGGCGGGGAGCCCTCGATGCGTACGGCGTGGCCCATCTCCGGCACCGAGCCCCACAGGACGGGGCCGATGCCCGGCTCCGCGCTGGCCTCGACGACGGCCGCGCCCGCGCCGTCGCCGGTCAGCACGCAGGTGGTGCGGTCGGCGTAGTCGGTGATCTCGGTCATCTTGTCGGCGCCGATGACCAGGGCGCGGGTCGCCGCGCCGGCCCGGATCGCGTGGTCGGCGGTGGCCAGGGCGTGCGTGAAGCCCGAGCACACGACGTTGATGTCCATCACCGCGGGCGCTCCGCCCATGCCCAGCTTCGCGGCGACCCGCGCGGCCATGTTGGGGGAACGGTCGATGGCGGTGGAGGTGGCCACCAGTACGAGGTCGACGTCGTCCGGGATCAGACCGGCGTTCGCGAGGGCCTTGCCGGCGGCCTGGTAGGCCAGCTCGTCCACGGGCTCTTCGGGACCCGCGACGTGCCGGGTCCGGATGCCGACACGCGACCGGATCCACTCGTCGTTGGTGTCGACCATGGCCGCGAGGTCCTCGTTGGTGAGCACTTTCGCGGGCTGGTAGTGCCCTAGCGCCACCACGCGTGAACCGGTCATGGGCGGGGTCCCCCTCTGTACGGCGGTCAGGAATTACCCAGCTTCGCCTGCTACCGGTGGGTACGGGTGCGTGTGACCCGACAGGATTCCTGCACCGGAATTTGGAGAATTCCGAGCAACTTCCTGCCGGGAGCCCCGTGGGCCGCGCATCCGCGAGAATGTCCTCGTCAAGAGCACGACGAGCAGGGAACGGGTGGCTGATCGCCATGGGACGGGTCACCGAGCGGCGCCGGGTCGTACGCATCCGGGGCGGATCGGTCGGGGCGCGCCCCGACACGCTGGTCGCGGAGGAGCCGCTGGAGATCCGGCTCAACGGCAAGCCGCTGGCCATCACCATGCGCACCCCGGGTGACGACTTCGCGCTGGCGGTGGGCTTCCTCGCCAGTGAGGGCGTGGTCGCGCACGCCTCGGACGTCCAGGCCGTCACCTACTGCGAGGGCGCGACCGAGGACGGTTCCAACACCTACAACGTGGTCAACGTGCAGCTGGCGCACGGAGTGCCGGTGCCCGACATCACGCTGGAGCGGAACGTCTACACCACCTCCTCCTGCGGTCTGTGCGGCAAGGCCAGCCTGGACGCGGTCCGTACGGCGACCCGTTTCCCGGGGCTCGCCGCCGACCCGGTACGGGTGACGGCCGGCCTCCTCGGCGAGCTGCCGGACCGGCTGCGCGCGGCGCAGAAGGTCTTCGACCGTACGGGCGGGCTGCACGCGGCCGGGCTGTTCTCGGCGGACGGCGAGCTGCTCGACGTACGGGAGGACGTGGGCCGGCACAACGCCGTGGACAAGATCGTCGGGCGGGCCCTGCAGGCGGGGCGCCTGCCGCTGGCCGGTGCGGTGCTCCTGGTGTCGGGCCGGGCCTCCTTCGAGCTCGCGCAGAAGGCCGTCATGGCCGGGATCCCGGTCCTGGCGGCGGTTTCGGCGCCGTCCTCGCTGGCGGTGGACCTGGCCCTGGAGTCCGGGCTGACCCTCGTGGGCTTCCTGCGGGGCCCGGACATGAACATCTACGCGGGCGACCACCGCATCGTCCTGCCCGCCGGGCCCGCGTAGGGGCGGCCGGCCCGAGGACCACGGCGGCCGCCGCGGCGGCCGGCACGGCCTAGCGCCGGCGGCCCCGGCGCGGGGTGGTGGGCTCCTTCGGGGCCGGGGGGTCGATGCGGTGCAGGTCCAGGGTGGCGGGGACCGGGGTGCTGCCGGGGCCGCCGGACCGGGCCCAGTCGATGATCTCGTCCGTGGCGGTGTCGTCGAGGGCCCAGCCGAACCAGACGGCCCGGGCGCCCCGGCTCCGGGCCTCGCTGGTGGGCTGGACCACGATCACGTTGGCCTGCGCGCACGGTCCGAGGCAGTCGCTGGTGCGGACCGCCAGCCGGCCCCCGGACGCGGCGGCGGCCTCCCGCAGCCGGGCGAGCTGGCCGGCGTGGTCGGAACCGGGGTTCTTGCGGGGGTCCCCGCAGCAGCAGCCGCGGCAGACCACCAGGGTGCAGGGGCGCGGGGCGTGGGCGGCGAGCGGGCGTATCCAGGTCACCGCCGCACGTTACCGGCCCTGCGGGGCCGGGTGTTGGGCCGGGGGCGAGACCTCCGCCACACGCCCCGGGGGGAGTTCGCTCCCGGGGGCCCCGGGGTCCCGGGCGCGGCGCCGGGCCAGGACCGCGCAGACCATCAGCTGCATCTGGTGGAAGAGCATCAGCGGCAGCACCGCGAGCCCGGCCTGGGCGCCGAACAGGACGCTGGCCATGGGGAGTCCGGCGGCGAGGCTCTTCTTCGACCCGGCGAACTGGATCGCGATCCGGTCCTCGCGGCCGAATCCGAGGCGTCCGGCCCCGTACCAGGTGACGAGGAGCATCACGGCGAGGAGTACGGCCTCCACCGCCAGCAGCGCGCCGAGCCGCGGGAGGCTGACGCGGTGCCAGACTCCGGCGGCCATGCCCGCGCTGAAGGCGGCGTAGACGACGAGCAGGATCGAGCCCCGGTCGACGTAGCCCAGCACCTTCTTGCGGCGGACCAGGAAGCCGCCGACCCAGCGGCGCAGAACCTGACCGATGAGGAAGGGCAGCAGCAGCTGGACGACGATCTTGAGGAGGGAGTCCGGGGAGAAGCCTCCCGCGTCGGCGCCGAGCAGGCCGGCGGCGAGGAGGGGGGTGAGGACGATGCCGGCGAGGCTGGAGAAGGAGCCGGCGCAGATCGCGGCGGGGACGTTGCCTCGGGCGATGGAGGTGAAGGCGATGGAGGACTGGACGGTCGAGGGGACCAGGCAGAGGAAGAGCAGGCCGCTGTACAGGGGCTGGGTCAGCAGGGTGGGGACGAGTCCGCGGGCGGCCAGGCCCAGGAGCGGGAAGAGGACGAAGGTGCAGGCCAGCACGGTGACGTGGAGGCGCCAGTGGCGCAGCCCGTCGAGGGCCTCGCGGGTGGAGAGGCGGGCCCCGTAGAGGAAGAAGAGCAGGGCGACGGCGCCGGTGGAGGCGCCGTCGGCGACGGTGGCGGCCGCGCCCCGGGCCGGGAGCAGCGCGGCGAGGCCCACGGTGGCGAGCAGGGCCAGTACGTACGGGTCCAGGGGCAGCCGGGCGGGGAGGCGGGGACGACGTCGCATGGGCGGTGTTCACTCGCTGTGGGTCGGGGCGGAGGGCAGCGGGAGGGAGCTGGAAGCGGAGGGGGTCCTCCGTTCATGCTCGCGGGTGCGCGGTCATCGGGAAACACGCACACCGCACTGACTGCCATCACGAACCGCAATAGGCTGGTTCCATGTACGACCCCGTTCAGCTGCGGACCTTCCTCACGGTGGCCCAGACGCTCAGCTTCACGCAGGCCGCCGCCCGGCTCGGCGTGCGGCAGTCCACGGTCAGCCAGCACGTGCGACGGCTGGAGGGGGCGACGGGGCGGACGCTGTTCGTCCGGGACACGCACAGCGTCGGGCTCACGGAGGACGGCGAGGCCCTGCTGGGCTTCGCGCGGACCATCCTGGAGGCGCACGAGCGGGCGGCGGCCTTCTTCACCGGGACGCGGTTGCGGGGGCGGCTGCGGTTCGGGGCGTCGGAGGACTTCGTGCTGACCCGGCTCCCGGAGATCCTGGAGGGGTTCCGGCACGAGCATCCGGAAGTGGACCTGGAGCTGTCGGTCGAGCTCTCGGGGACCCTGCACGAGCGGCTGGACGCGGGGCGCCTCGACCTGGTCCTGGCCAAGCGGCGCGGGCCGGGGGACGAGCGGGGCCGGCTGGTGTGGCGGGACCGGATGGTGTGGATCGGGGCGGAGGGGGTGCGCGTGGACCCGGAGCGTCCGGTGCCGCTGATCGTGTTCCCGCCGCCGGGCATCACCCGGGCGCGGGCCCTGGAGGTGCTGGAGCGGGACGGGCGGGCGTGGCGGATCGCGTGTACGAGCGGCAGCCTCAGCGGTCTGATCGCGGCGGCCCGTGCCGGGCTCGGGGTGATGGCGCACACCCGCGGGCTGATCCCTCCGGGGCTGGTACGGGTGGGCGGGCTGCCGGAGCTGGGGCCGGTGGAGTTCGCCCTGCTCCAGGGACGGCGCCCGACCCCGGCGGCGGAGGCGCTGGCGGCCGCGGTCCTGGCGGGCGGCGACCGCCTGAGCCGGCCGGCGTAGGGCGGGCGGCGTAGGGCCGGCGGAGCCTGCGGCTATCGGCGCGGGCGGCCGGGGGCCCCGGCGTCGCGGGGGCGGGGCTGGACCTCGAAGGCGTCGTCACCGCTGAACCGGACGGTGCCCGCAGGCAGGCAGTCCGCCTCGCGGTCGGGCGCGAAGCCGTCGCAGTGCTCGGCGCTGAGGGTGATGAAGACCGTACTGGTGTGGGTACCGACGGTCAGCGGCTTGAGGGGCGGCGAGATGGGGTCGGAGTACGGAAACCCGTCCGAGGTGACGAGACCGGTCCGCAGGACCTGCTTCTTCTTGAAGGTGAAGGTCCGCTCGTGCGGCGTGCCGATGTCGTGTACGTAGGTGGCGCTGACGAATTTGGCGTTGAAGTCCTCGATCGGGGCGATCCCGGGGCGCAGCGGCGTGTAGCCCGCGGGGTAGACGGCGCTCTGGGCGTCCACGGCGGTCGCCCAGCCCAGGGTGGCCCTGACCCAGGGCTCCTTCGCGAGGGTCACCCGGCAGGTGAGGGGCGGGCCGATGATCCGCTCCTTGACGTGGAAGACCGCGTTGAAGCCGAAGCCGTCCGAGGCCACGCAGTGCGGTACGCGCGGCCGCGCGGCCGGTGCGGCCGGGTCGGTGGCGGCGGAGGCGGCGGGCGCGCTCACCGCAGCGCCGCAGAGGGCGGCGGCGAGCAGGGGTGGCAGGGCCGCGGCGAGGAGGCGGGGTCGGTTCACCGGTGACCAGCTTTCGAAGGGGCGGCGGGAGGGACCGCCGGACAGCCGACCACACCGCGCACCGCGGCGGTCGGCGACATCCGCGGGGCAGGGCCGGACGGCGGACCGGGCGACACCCGTTCGAGTCCCGCTCGTACGAGTGCGCAGGTGGCGGGGCATGGCGCGCGGGGGGATCTTGTGGAGGTTTCCGCAGGGGTGCCGGTGCCCCGGGCCGGTGGGGTAGCGTCGCGGCGCTCGGCAGGAGAGGAGCGGAATGTTGCGCGAGTTCGGCGTTCCACCCGTGGTCACGGGCCCTGCGGTCGGCGGACTGGCCGACTGCGTCTTCCAGTACGCCGGGGAGGAACCCGAACGGGTGGTGCTCGGGCGCAAGGTGGACGGCGTCTGGCGGGACGTGACCTCCGGGGAGCTTGCCGCCGAGGTGCTGGCGCTCGCCAAGGGGCTGCTGGCGCAGGGGATCCGTTTCGGGGACCGGGTCGCCGTGATGTCCCGTACGCGCTACGAGTGGACCCTGTTCGACTTCGCCCTGTGGGCGATCGGCGCCCAGCCCGTCCCCGTCTACCCGACGTCCTCGGCGGACCAGGTGCACTGGATCCTCTACGACTCCGGCTGCGCCGGCTGCGTCGTGGAGGACGAGGACCAGGCCATGACGGTCGGCTCGGTGATCGAGCGGCTGCCGGGGCTGCGCCTGCTGTGGCAGCTCGACGCGGGGGCGGTAGGGGAGCTGGTGGAGGCGGGCCGGTCGGTGGACGGGGACGTGGTGCACCGTCACCGCCGGGCCGTGACCCCGGACGCGGTCGCCACCGTCATCTACACCTCGGGGACCACGGGCCGGCCCAAGGGCTGCGTGCTCACCCACGCGAACTTCATGTTCGAGGCGGACACCCTGGTGGACCGCTGGGAGTCGGTGTTCCGGGCGGGACCGGGCGAGCAGCCGTCGACGCTGCTCTTCCTGCCGCTGGCCCACGTCTTCGGGCGGATGGTGGAGGTGGCCGCCGTACGGGCCCGGGTCAAGCTGGGGCACCAGCCGGTGCTCGCCGCCGCCGAACTGCTGCCGGACCTCGCGGCCTTCCGGCCGACCTTCGTGCTGGGGGTCCCGTACGTCTTCGAGAAGGTGTTCGCGGCGGCCCGCCGCAAGGCGGAGGCGGAGGGGCGCCGGGGTCCCTTCGACCGGGCGGTGGAGACGGCGGTGCGGTACGCGGAGGCGCGCGAGCAGAAGGCGTTCGGGACCGGGCCGGGGCCGTCGGCGGGGCTGCGGATGGAGCACCAGCTCTTCGAGAAGCTGGTGTACGGGAAGGTGCGCGAGGCGCTGGGCGGCCGGGTCCGGCACGCGATGTCGGGCGGGTCGGCGATGTCACGCCGGCTGGGGCTGTTCTTCGAAGGCGCCGGGGTCACGGTGTTCGAGGGGTACGGGCTGACCGAATCCTGCGCCGCCGCCACGGCGAATCCGCCGGGGGCGACGAAGTACGGGACGGTGGGGCGGCCGATCCCCGGCAGCACCGTGCACATCGCCGACGACGGGGAGGTGTGGCTGCGCGGCGCGCACGTCTTCTCGGGGTACCTGAACGACCCCCGGGCCACGGAGGAGGTGCTGCGCGGCGGCTGGCTGGCGACCGGGGACCTGGGGCGCCTCGACCGGGACGGGTACCTGACGATCACCGGGCGCAAGAAGGAGATCCTGGTGACCTCCAACGGCAAGAGCGTGGCGCCGGCCGCGCTGGAGGAGCGGGTGCGGTCGCATCCGCTGGTGTCGCAGTGCGTGCTGGTGGGCAACGACCGGCCGTTCATCGCGGCGCTGGTGACCCTGGACGTGGAGGGGATGGCGCACTGGCTGTCGATGCGCGGGCTGCCGCAGCGGCCCGCGGAGCAGCTGGTGGGTGACCCGGAGCTGGCGGCGGAGGTGCGGCGGGCGGTGGTGGCCGCCAACACGCTGGTCTCGCAGGCCGAGGGGATCCGGGCCTTCCGGGTGCTGCCGGGGCAGTTCACGGAGGAGCGCGGGCTGCTGACGCCGTCGCTGAAGCTGAAGCGGCGGGCGATCGAGAAGGCGTACGCGCGGGAGGTCGCGGAGCTGTACCCGTCCTGAACCGGGCGTCCCGGGAGCGCGGCCCCGGTGGGCGGCGCGAGGTCGGGGCGGGGTCCGGGCGAGGTCCGCGTGGGGTCGGTGCCGGGTCCGGGCGGGGTCCGGGCGGGGTCGGTGCCGGGTCCGGCGGGGGCCTGTGAGGTCCGCCCCGATGGCGGGAATAGGGCGTGCGGGCGGCCGGTTGTCGCCCCTCGTACGCCGTGGCACGGCCCACACCGCACCGACCCCGAGGGAACGACCAGACGTGAACCAGGTCCCCAGCATCAAGCTCAACAACGGCACGGCCATGCCCCAGCTCGGCTTCGGCGTCTGGCAGATCCCGGACTCCGAAGCCGAGCGGGCCGTGGGTACGGCGCTGGAGGCCGGCTACCGGAGCATCGACACGGCGGCGGTCTACGGCAACGAGCGCGGCACCGGCCGCGCCGTGGCCGCGTCCGGGGTGCCGCGCGAGGAACTGTTCGTCACCACCAAGCTGTGGAACGGGCCGAAGCGGCGCTGGGGCCGGGACGAGGTGCTGCGTGCCTTCGACGACTCGCTCGACAAGCTGGGCCTCGACCACCTCGACCTGTACCTGATCCACTGGCCGCGCCCCATGCGCGACGACTTCCTCGCCATCTGGAAGACCTTCGAGGAGATCGCGGCGTCCGGCCGGGCCAAGGCCGTCGGCGTGTCGAACTTCCGCCCGGCGGACCTGGAGCGGCTCCGCGGCGAGAGCGCCCTGGTGCCGGCGGTGAACCAGGTCGAGCTGCACCCGCTGTTCCCGCAGGAGGAGCTGCGGGCGCTGCACGCCTCCCTCGGCATCGTCACCGAGGCCTGGTCCCCGCTCGGCCAGGGCAAGGAGCTGCTGACCCTTCCCGCGGTCGCCGCCGTCGCCGCCCGGCACGGCCGCAGCGCCGCGCAGGTGGTACTGCGCTGGCACCTGCAGCTCGGCAACGTCGTGATCCCGAAGTCGGTGACGCCCTCCCGGATCCGGGAGAACCTGGACGTGTTCGGCTTCGAGCTGGACGCCGCGGACCTCGCGGAGCTGTCCGCCCTCGGTGCGGGCGCGGCGGGCCGCCGGATCGGTCCCGACCCGGCCGTCTTCGACGTCTGAGGGGCGAGCGCGTGAACCTGGTGGACGGGGTCTACCGGATCCGCAACGTGGACAGCGGCCTGGTGCTGCAGCTGGAGGGCGCCTCCSGGGTGCGGGTGGGCCCGGACGGGCCGCCCGCACCGGCCGCCGCCCGCCGGTGGCGGATCTCGCCGGTGCACAGCGGCGGCGGGATCTTCCACGTCGTGAGCGAGGACAACGGACGGCGCCTGGACGTGGCGAACGCCTCGACGGACAGCGGGGCCCGGGTGCAGGTGTGGCGGGCCAATGCCTTCGGGGCGCAGGAGTGGCTCGTCGAGGAGCACCTCGACGAGCCGTTCGGCGAGGTCGAAGTCCTTCTCCGTGACCAGGCCGCCGGCGTCGTGGCTGTTCACCGACAGGCGCACGGTGTCGTAGCCGAGGGTGAGGTCCGAGTGGTGGTTCAACTCGTCCTGCACCACCGTGATGTGGGAGACCAGCGCACTGGCGGCCCGGTGCGTGGCCAGTCGGTAGGTGCGGACGATGTGGTCGTCCTCGAAGGCCCAGCCGGGGAGTTCCCGCAGCCGGTCCTCGATCTCCTTCTGCGAAAGCGGTTCGCTCGGCATCCGCGTTCTCCTTCCCCGTGACGTGTGGTCAGTTTCCCACAGGTGCGCCGGATCGAACCTTTCGCGCCATAGTGCGACCGGGTGCTCCCGCACGCTTCCGGGCCCCGGGCGGGCGCCCTATGCTCCTGCGCCGGACAGGCGTTACCACCGGTAACAAGGAGGCGGGGCATGGCGGCTCGTACGGGCGGTTCCAGGCGCGCGTTCATCGCGGGCGCGGCGGCGACCACGGCCGGCGCCCTGTCGGCCGCGGGGACGGG
>NZ_JBFRER010000139.1:0-19113 GCF_052114405.1 Streptomyces sp. M-16
GCCCCGGCCCCGGCCGCCGCCCCGGCTCCCGTGGCCGCTCCGGCTCCGGCCGCCCCGGCTGCTCCGGCCGCCGCCCCGGCGCCGGTCCAGGCCGCTCCGGCTCCCGCCGCTCCGGTCGCAGCTCCGGCCCCCGTGGCCGCCCCGGCCCCGGTCGCCGCTCCGGCTCCCGTCGCCGCCGCTCCCGTCACCCCGGTCTCCGCCGGTGACGAGGGCGCGTACGTGACCCCGCTGGTGCGCAAGCTCGCCTCGGAGTCCGGCGTCAACCTGTCCACGGTTTCGGGCACCGGTGTCGGTGGCCGCATCCGCAAGCAGGACGTCCTGGCCGCCGCCGAGGCCGCCAAGGCCGCCGCTGCCGCCCCGGCTCCGGCCGCCGCTCCGGCCGCGAAGGCTCCGGCCGCCGCGGTGTCCGAGCTGCGCGGTCAGACCGTCAAGATGACCCGCATGCGCAAGGTCATCGGCGACAACATGATGAAGGCCCTGCACTCGCAGGCGCAGCTCAGCTCCGTGGTCGAGGTGGACATCACCAAGATCATGAAGCTGCGCGAGCAGGCCAAGGCCGGCTTCCTCGCCCGTGAGGGCGTCAAGCTGTCCCCGATGCCGTTCTTCGTCAAGGCCGCGGCCCAGGCGCTGAAGGCCCACGCGGTCGTCAACGCCCGGATCAACGAGGACGAGGGCACCATCACCTACTTCGACTCGGAGAACATCGGCATCGCCGTGGACTCCGAGAAGGGCCTGATGACCCCGGTCATCAAGGGTGCCGGTGACCTCAACCTGGCGGGCATCTCCAAGGCGACCGCCGACCTGGCCTCCAAGGTCCGCGGCAACAAGATCACGCCGGACGAGCTGTCGGGCGCGACCTTCACCATCAGCAACACCGGCTCGCGCGGTGCGCTGTTCGACACCGTCATCGTGCCCCCGAACCAGGTCGCCATCCTGGGCATCGGCGCGACGGTCAAGCGCCCCATGGTCATCGAGACCCCCGAGGGCACCGTCATCGGCGTCCGCGACATGACGTACCTGACCCTGTCCTACGACCACCGCCTGGTGGACGGCGCGGACGCGGCCCGGTACCTCTCGGCCGTCAAGGCGATCCTCGAAGCCGGCGAGTTCGAGGTCGAGCTCGGCCTGTAAGGCCCCGCGCGCAGCCCCGGCTGCCGCTGGCGGCGCCCCCGTCCGGATCCGTCCGGGCGGGGGCGTCGTTGTAACGAGCCTCACCCGGCGTCCCTGACCGGGAACGCATCGCAGCAGGCCACGACCGCCGTATTGTCTACGCATCAGGCCCCGCGTGCCCCTACAGGAGTTGAAACGCCGATGATCACCCCACCCGTCGTGCACTCGCTGCGCGAGCAGATCCGCGAGCACATCGTGGAGGGGATCGTCAGCGGCCGCTGGAAGCCCGGCGAGCGGATCGTCGAGCGGCGGATCGCGGTCGAGCTGGAGGTCAGCCAGACGCCCGTGCGGGAGGCCCTGCGCGAGCTGGAGACGCTGCGGCTGATCGAGTCGGCGCCGAACAAGGGCGTCCGCGTGCGCAACCTCTCCGCGGCCGACCTGGAGGAGATCTACCCGGTCCGGGCCGGTCTGGAGCAGATCGCGGCCGAGCTGGCCGCCCCGCGGCTGGCGGCCGACTGCACGGCCCTGGAGCCGCACGTGGCCGCCCTGTGGGAGGCGGACCGCAGCGAGGACGGCACGGCGCAGGTGCGGCACACCGTGGGCTTCCACCGCGAGATGGTGCGGGCCGCCGGGAACAGCGTGCTGCTGCACACCTGGGAGAGCCTGGGCATCGAGGTGTTCACGGCCCTGTCCATCCGCTGGCTGGGTACCGTCCAGAAGTCCTACGCGGAGGAGCACGAGGCCCTCGTGGCGGCTTTCCGCAGTCAGGATCCGGACATCGGACTGCTCGTGAAGCGGCACGTGCTGGGCTGCGCACCACGCGCCTGAGCCCTTTCCGCGAGGGACGCGCGGCCCGTTCCGGGCTCCCCGTGACGCCCGGTTTCCGTACCTTGGGAAACACCCTCTGACCTGCGACTTTTAGCGGATCACCAGAGACCCGCTAGGGCTCTTTCGTGTACTCGTCCCATGGGCACCGGGTGCCTGGATTCATGGCACCCGGTGCCGACTTTCGTCGTAGTGACATTTATTCGTCACTTTTATTTGATCGATCATCGATCAGCGCTTTACAGTCAACGCGGACCCCACCCGGGTCCATCGACCCTGTCCTGCCCGTCAGGGTGTTTGATCACCACCTCCTCTCCTTTGTCCGGAAGGCGGCGCACACCGATGTCCGACCCCGTAGGAAAGCTTCCGAGCGAGCTCGACCAGCTCCCGGACCGCGACACCGAGGAGACCGCCGAATGGGCGGCCTCCCTCGACGCCGTCGCACAGGCCGCCGGTACGCGCCGCGCCGAATACCTGCTCCGCCGCACCCTCCAGCACGCCGAGGCCGCCGGCCTCGCCCTGCCGAAGCTGCTGGAGACGGACTACGTCAACACCATCCCCACCGCCGCGGAGCCGGAGTTCCCCGGTGACGAGGCGATGGAAGCCAGGATCACCGCCTGGAACCGCTGGAACGCGGCCGCCATGGTGACCCGCGGCTCCAAGTACGGCGTCGGCGGCCACATCGCCACCTTCGCCTCCGCCGCGTGGCTCTACGAGACCGGCTTCCAGCACTTCTTCCGCGGGAAGGAGGCCGACGGATCGGGCGACCAGCTCTACATCCAGGGCCACGCCTCCCCCGGCATCTACGCCCGCGCCTTCCTCGACGGGCGCATCTCCGAGCAGCAGCTCGACAACTTCCGCCAGGAGTCCGGCGGCAACGGCCTGCCGTCCTACCCGCACCCGCGGCGCCTGCCGTGGCTGTGGGAGTTCCCCACGGTCTCCATGGGCCTCGGCCCGCTCTCCGCGATCTACCAGGCGCGCTTCAACCGCTACCTGCAGAACCGGAGCATCAAGGACACCGCCAACTCGCACGTCTGGGCCTTCCTGGGCGACGGCGAGATGGACGAGCCCGAGTCGACCGCCGCCCTGGCCCTCGCCTCCCGCGAGCAGCTCGACAACCTGACCTTCGTCATCAACTGCAACCTGCAGCGCCTCGACGGTCCGGTCCGCGCGAACTTCCGTGTCGTCCAGGAGCTGGAAGCCCAGTTCCGCGGCGCCGGCTGGAACGTCATCAAGTCCCTGTGGGGCTCCGCCTGGGACGAGCTCTTCCAGCTCGACACCACGGGCGCCCTGGTACGCCGCCTGCGCGAGGTACCCGACGCGCAGTTCCAGACGTACGCGACCCGCGACGTGGCCTACATCCGCCAGCACTTCTTCGGCGCCAACGCCGAGCTCGTCGCCCTGGGCGGCCTGCTGTCCGACGCGAAGATCGCCGAGTGCTTCCACAGCTCCCGCGGCGGCCACGAGCCCCGCAAGGTCTACGCCGCGTACAAGGCCGCCCTGGAGCACAAGGGCGCGCCGACGGTCATCCTCGCGCAGACCGTCAAGGGCTACACGCTGGGTGCCGGGTTCGAGTCGAAGAACGCGAACCACCAGATGAAGAAGCTGACGATCGACGAGTTCAAGGACATGCGCGACCTCCTTGGCCTCCCGATCCCGGACAGCTCCTTCGCCGACGGCCAGGTCCCGTACGGCCACCCGGGCGCGGACAGCCCCGAGGTGCGGTACCTCAACGAGCGCCGCGCGGCCCTCGGCGGCCCCGCCCCGGCCCGCAAGGTCCACCACGTGGCCCTGCCCGCCCCGGCCGAGCGCTCCTTCGCCCCGCTGCTCAAGGGCTCCGGCAAGCAGGAGATGGCCACCACCATGGCCTTCGTCCGGCTCGTCAAGGACCTGATGCGGGACAAGGAGACCGGCAAGCGCTGGGTGCCGATCGTCCCCGACGAGGCCCGTACCTTCGGTATGGAGTCCCTCTTCCCGTCCGCCGGCATCTACTCGCCGCTGGGCCAGACGTACGAGCCGGTCGACCGCGACCAGCTGATGTACTACAAGGAAGCCAAGGACGGCCAGATCCTCAACGAGGGGATCACCGAGGCCGGCGCCATGGCCGACTTCATCGCCGCCTGCACGTCGTACGCGACGCACGGCGAGCCGATGATCCCGTTCTACATCTTCTACTCGATGTTCGGCTGGCAGCGCACCGCCGACCAGATGTGGCAGCTCGCCGACCAGCTCGGCAAGGGCTTCATCGTCGGCGCCACCGCCGGTCGCACCACGCTGACCGGTGAGGGCCTGCAGCACGCGGACGGCCACTCGCACCTGATCGCGTCCACGAACCCGGCGTCGCTCAACTACGACCCGGCCTTCGCGTACGAGATCGCGGTGATCGTCAAGGACGGCCTGCGCCGGATGTACGGCGAGAAGCCGGAAGACGTCTTCTACTACCTGACGGTCTACAACGAGCCGAAGGTCCAGCCCGCCATGCCCGAGGGCGTGGAGGAGGGCATCCTCAAGGGTCTGTACCGCTTCAACACCGCGGCCGACCTGGCGGAGGCGGCCCCGGCCGCCGACGCTCCGAAGATCCAGCTGATGGCCTCCGGCACGGCGATCCACTGGGTCCTGGAGGCGCAGAAGCTGCTCGCCGCCGACTGGAACGTGGCCGCCGACGTCTGGTCCGCCACCTCCTGGGGCGAGCTGCGCCGCGAGGCGCTGGAGTGCGACGAGGCGCTGCTGCGCGGCGAGGAGCGCACCCCGTACGTCACCCGCGTGCTCGACGGCGCACCCGGCCCGGTCCTGGCCGTCTCCGACTGGATGCGCCAGGTCCCGGACCAGATCAGCCAGTGGGTCCCGCAGGACTACACCTCGCTGGGCACGGACGGCTTCGGTCTGTCCGACACCCGCGAGGGTGCCCGCCGCCACTTCGGCGTCGACGCCCAGTCGATCGTGGTGGCCTCGCTGGCCCAGCTCGCCCGTCGCGGCGAGGTCCCGGCGTCCGCCATCAAGGAGGCCCGGGAGCGCTACGGCCTGTAGGCCCGAGCCCGTCCGACCGTGAGGCGGTCCGTCCCTTCGGGGGCGGGCCGCCTCACGGCGTGTGGCGCTGCTGCTGGATCTCTTCCCCGGCGCCGTCGCGCTCTCGTCCCAGCTCCTCCAGCATCGCGTCGACGGCGGCCACCTGTGCTTCGATGGCGGCCCGACCGCCCTGGGGGGCCGCCGGCCCGCGGTCGGCCCCGCCGCGGATCCGGTCGGCCTCCGCCTGCGCGGCGGCCACGATGTCCTCGGCCCGGCGCTGCGCGGTCTCCACGGTGCGGCGGGCCCCGCGCTCGACGTCCGTACGGAGCTCCTCGGCCTCCAGGCGCAGCTGCTCCGCCCGGTGCTCGATCTCCGCGAGGCGCTTCTCGGCCTTCTGCTGACGCGAGGCCAGGTCGCGCTCGGACTGCTCGCGCCGCTTGGCCAGATTGGTCTCGAAGTCCGCGGCGGCCCGGGCGGCCCTGGCCCGGGTCTCCTCGAACAGGGCGTCGGCCTTCTCCCGCAGGGCGGCCGCGTCCCGCTGCGCGGTCGCGCGGACGGCCCTCACGTCCCGTTCGGCCTGCTCCCGCAGCTCCGCGATCTCCCGTTCGGCCTCGGCCCGCAGCCGGGCCGGATCCGCCGCGCCGTCCGCGCCGCCCGGTGTGGCGACGGGCGGCCGGTACGGGGGCTGCCGGTACCCGGCCAGGAGCCGGTCCGTCTCGCCTGCGACGGTGGCCGCGTCGGGCGGCCGGTGCGCCGGGTCCTTGGCCAGGAGGTGCATCACCAGGTCGGTGAGACCGACGGGGGCCCTGCCCGCGGGGAGCGGGCGGGGCTCTTCGTGCACCTGCTGGTAGAGCAGCGCGTACGGCTCGGCGCTCGTGAAGGGCGGGCGTCCCGCGAGGCCCTCGTAGAGCAGGCAGCCCAGGCTGTAGAGGTCCGCGCGGTGGTCGATGCGGGAGTCGCCGCGGCACTGTTCGGGGGACATGTACGCGAAGGTCCCCATGGCGGTGCCGCTGACGGTGAGGTCCGAGACCCGCAGGGTCTCGCCGAGGATCTTCGCGAGCCCGAAGTCCAGGACCTTGATCACACCGGCCCCGGTGAGCATCACGTTCCCCGGTTTGACGTCCCGGTGGACGATGCCGCGTTCGTGCGCCGCGGACAGGGCGGCGGCGATCTGGCCGGCCCAGTTCGCGATGTCGTACCAGGGCACGGGCCGGGGATCGCGGAAGAGCTGCGCCAGTGTGCTGCCGTCGAGGCGTTCCATCACCAGGTAGAGCATGCGGCGGCCCTGCAGGACGGTCTCGCCGCAGTCGTGGACGGTCACCGTGTGGCGGTGCGGGAGGTTGGCCGCGGAGCGGACCTCGTGCGTGAACCGGCGTTCCACCCGGCTCGCGTCCATTCCCGGCACGGCCCGGACGAGTTTGGCGGCGACCGGCCGCATCATCCGTACGTCCAGGGCGCTCCACACCTCACCCATGCCGCCTTCCCCGAGCCGTTCCTCCAGCCGGTAGCGGCCTTCGATGAGTTCCCCCCGCATCACGCGCCCCTCTCGCCGTCCGCCCGCCCCTTCGCTCCGAGTATGCGGCCGCCCGGGGGGCGGACACCGGCCTTTGGCCGTATGAGCGGTGGCGGCGCGGGGGCGGACCCGTGATGCTGGAGCGGTGATGGACGAGACGGAGTTCTGGGAGATCGTCGACCGTACCCGCGAGGCCGCCGAGGGCGACCCCGAGGAGCATGCCGAGCTGCTCGTGGAACGGCTCGCGCAGCTCGACCCCGACTCCGTGCTGGACTTCGCGCGGCACTTCGAGTCCCGCTACAACCGGGCGTACACCTGGGACCTGTGGGGCGCGGCGTGGGTGCTGCTCGACGGGGCGAGCGACGACGCGTTCGACTACTTCCGGTGCTGGCTGATCGGGCAGGGCCGGGAGGTCTTCGAGGGGGCGGTCCACGAGCCGGACCAGCTGGCGGAGCTGCTGGTCGACTTCGACGAGGAGATCGACGGGGACGGCGAGGAGCTGGGGTACGCGGCCGACGAGGCGTACGAGCAGCTGACGGGCGCGGTGGCGCCGGACCTGGGGATCGCGCTGCAGGCGGCGGAGCCGGAGGGCGCTCCGCTGGACTTCGAGGACGAAGCCGTGCTGGCGGAGCGCTTCCCCCGGCTGTGGGACCGCTTCAGGGCCTGAGGGCGCCCCGGCCTACGGGGCCTAGTAGTGCGTGCCGCCGTCGATGCGGATCTCGGTGCCGGTGATGAAGGAGCCGTCCTCGGAGCCGAGCATGGCGACGACGCCGGCGACGGCCTGCGGGCCGGCGAAGCCCTGGCCGAGGGCCGGGGCGAGCTTGGTGAACAGGCTCCAGTCGGTGTCCTCGGGCAGGCCCGGTCCGGTGCCGGTGGTCATACCGGACTCGATGGAGCCGGGGGCCACGGAGACGAAGCGCAGGCCCTGCTTGCTGTACTCGGCGGCCAGCGCGTGGGTCATGGACTGGATGCCGCCCTTGCTGGCCGCGTAGGCGGACATGTAGGGGTGGGCGAAGGTCGCCGAGGTGGAGCTGAAGTTCACGACGACGGGCTGGTCGCCCGCGAGCAGCGCGGGGAGCGACTCCCGGATCATCAGGAAGGTGCCGGTCAGGTTGACGGCGATGATCTTGTTCCAGAAGTCGAGCGTCGTCTGGTGGGTGTGCGAGGAGCGCAGGATGCCCGCCGCGTTGACCAGGACGTCGATGCCGGTGAGGGCGTCCACGGCGGCGGCCACGCCGGCCTGGACGGCACCCTCGTCGGATATGTCCAGGATCGCGGTGGTCAGCCGGTCGGCGTGGCCGTCGGCGGCGGCCTGCTCGGCGGTGGCTTCGAGTCCGGCTTCGCTGACGTCCACGGCGTGGACGCGGCCGCCCTCGGCGAGAATGCGGTGGACGGTGGCCTGGCCGATGCCGGAGCCGCCGCCGGTGATGAGGACGCGTCGTCCTTCGTAACGGTTCATGGGGTGAGCGTACCGAGCGGATGGCACGTTTTGCCACCCTGTCATTGAATGCATTCGCCCGACATGCCGGACGGTACGCTTCACCCGTGAGATCTCCCCGTCCGTACTCCCCCCAGAGCGGCCCCGGAACCCCGTCGCTGACCGAGCGCCGCAAGGCCGCCACCCAGCTCGACATCGCCCGCGCCGCCTGCGAGCTCTTCGCCGAACACGGTCCCGACGGCACCACCGCCGAGGACATCGCCCACCGCGCCGGCGTGGCGCTGCGCACGTTCTACCGCTACTTCCGCAACAAGCAGGAGGCCGTGGCCCCGCTGCTCGCGGGCGGCGGCGACGCCTGGCGCGCCCTGCTCGCCGAGGAGGACCCGGGCACCCCGCTCGCGCAGGCCCTGGAGCGCGCGGTGCGCCGGGCGCTGAGCGACTCGCAGTCGGTGGAGGAGGGCCTGGAGGTCACCCGCGGCCTGCTGCGGGCCGCGGCCACCGACGAGGCCCTGCGGGCCGTCTGGTACCGCGTGAACCAGGAGTCGGAGGAGCGCCTGGTCCCGGTGGTGGCCCGGCTGGCCGGGCCGGGGGCGGACGCGATGTCGGTACGCCTGCTCGCCGCGGCCTCCACGGACGCGATCCGCGTCGCCCTGGAGGTCTGGTCCACCTCGGACGCCCCCGTGTCGGGCCCCGGGTCCCCCGCCGACCTGGCGGTGCGCTGCCTGACGGAGCTGACCGGCGCGATGCCCCTGCTCCGCTGAGGTGGGCGGAGCAGGGGCATCGAGGCAGATCCGGCAGCAGGTCAGCGCCAGCCTCCCCAGTCACCGTCGTGGTTCCAGCCGGAGTCGGACCAGCTGCCCCAGTCGCTGTCGTTCCAGTGACCGTTCCCGCCACAGTCGTCGTCGTTCCAGTTGCCGTTGCCCCAGTCGTCGTGGTTCCAGCGGGCGTGACTCCCGCGCGAGTCCCAGCCGCCACTGTGATCGTGGGCGGACGCGCTGGTGAGCGGCAGCAGACCGAGGGTGAGACCCGCGGCCCCCGCGACGAAGACTCCGATGATCCTACGGCGCATTTCCATGCACCTCCGAACATGTCTCGCTTATCGGGCTTTTAGGTACCGTTCCACCGTCGCCCCGGCCGCTCGGGCTGTCAAAAGCAGAAGGCCCCCCACCGCTCTCCGGGAGAGCGGTGGGGGGCCTTCCATCAGGCACGATCCCGGGTTCGAAAAGATCCCGGAGGTGTCCCGGCTTAGAGGTCGAAGTAGAGCTCGAACTCGTGCGGGTGCGGGCGCAGCGCGATCGGGGCGATCTCGTGCGTGCGCTTGTAGTCGATCCAGGTCTCGATCAGGTCCGGGGTGAAGACGCCGCCTGCCAGGAGGTACTCGTGGTCCTCCTCCAGGGCCTTGAGCACGTCCTCCAGGCTGGTCGGGACCTGCGGGACGCTCGCGTGCTCGTCGGGCGAGAGCTCGTAGAGGTCCTTGTCGATCGGCTCCATCGGCTCGATCTTGTTCTTGACACCGTCGAGGCCCGCGAGGAGCAGCGCCGCGAAGGCGAGGTACGGGTTGGACGACGGGTCCGGGGCGCGGAACTCGACGCGCTTGGCCTTCGGGTTCGAGCCCGTGATCGGGATGCGCATCGCGGCGGAGCGGTTGCGCTGCGAGTACACCATGTTGACCGGCGCCTCGAAGCCCGGCACCAGGCGGTGGTACGAGTTCACGGTCGGGTTGGTGAACGCCAGCAGCGACGGGGCGTGCTTGAGGATGCCGCCGATGTAGTAGCGCGCGGTGTCCGACAGGCCCGCGTAGCCGGCCTCGTCGTAGAACAGCGGCTCGCCGTTCGCCCACAGCGACTGGTGCACGTGCATGCCCGAGCCGTTGTCACCGAAGATCGGCTTCGGCATGAAGGTCGCGGTCTTGCCGTTGCGCCAGGCGACGTTCTTCACGATGTACTTGAAGAGCATCAGGTCGTCGGCCGCGGCGAGCAGCGTGTTGAACTTGTAGTTGATCTCGGCCTGGCCACCGGTGCCGACCTCGTGGTGCTGGCGCTCGACCTGGAGGCCCTGGGCGTCCAGTTCGAGGGAGATCTCGGCGCGCAGGTCGGCGAAGTGGTCGACCGGGGCTACGGGGAAGTAACCACCCTTGTAGCGGACCTTGTAACCACGGTTGTTCTCCTCGGAGCCCGTGTTCCAGGCGCCGGCCTCGGAGTCGATGTGGTAGAAGCCCTCGTTGGCCGAGGTCGCGAAGCGCACGCTGTCGAACACGTAGAACTCGGCCTCGGGGCCGAAGAACGCGGTGTCGGCGATGCCGGTGGAGGCGAGGTAGGCCTCGGCCTTCTTGGCGATGTTGCGCGGGTCGCGGCTGTACGCCTCACCCGTGATCGGGTCGTGGATGAAGAAGTTGATGTTGAGCGTCTTGTCCTTGCGGAACGGGTCCAGGCGCGCGGTGGTGATGTCGGCCCGCAGAGCCATGTCGGACTCGTGGATCGCCTGGAAGCCGCGGATCGAGGAACCGTCGAAGGCGAGCTCCTCCGCCGGGTCGAACGCTCGCGCCGGGATGGTGAAGTGCTGCATCACACCGGGCAGGTCGCAGAAGCGGACGTCAACGAACTTGACGTCGTTCTCCTCGATGTACTGCTTCACTTCGTCGGCGTTCTTGAACATCCAACTCCTCCTACTCCCGGTCCCCGGGGCAGGGACGGGCTTTTATAGCTCGTGGCGCGTCAGTGCGGTGCCGCACGCTGACCCGACCATAAGCAGACGGGATTTCCCAAGCATGACCCATTTGTTTCGCACAAGTTAACCAGGGTCCCGTCCAGAGGCCGTCGAACGCCACCGGTACCGTGGTGGAGTGGACAACAGGCAAGCAATCGGATCCTGGCTCTCCGGCCCCCGCGCGACCGCCGAGGAGATGGGCATCGACTTCGGCCATCCGGGCGAGCGGCTCGGCCTGCCCCGGTCCGGGCCCGGCTCCGTGGCCCGCTTCGGACGCCGGCTCGGCGCCGTCATGATCGACTGGCTCCCCTGCCAGCTCATCGCATACGGACTGATCACGCACGGAAACCTGCAGACCGCGGGCAACTGGACGCTGGGGCTCTTCGTGGCCCTGTCGATCCTGACCGTGGGCACCGTGGGATTCACCCCCGGAAAGCGGATCCTCGGCCTCCGGGTCATCGGACAGGACGGCGGCCGCCTCGGTTTCCTCCGCGTGGTGGCCCGCACCCTGCTCCTGGCCCTCGTCATCCCGGCGCTGGTCTGGGACCGGGACGGACGCGGATTCCACGACAGGCTGGCCGGCGCGGTCCAGGTGCGGATCTGACGGCCCTGATCCGACGGTCCGGGCCCGACCGGTCCGGGCCTGACGGTCCGGGCCTGACGGTCCGGGCCTGACGGTCCGGGCCTGACGGTCCGGGCCTGACGCGGGACACCGCACGACGCACCGCACGCACGACGCGACGACACGACACAGGGCGCCCCCGGCCTGACGGCTCGGGGGCGCCCTGTGCGATGTATACGAAGAGCGGGTCAGCGCATCTTTCCGCCGCGCGGCATCCGCATGCCCTTGGGCATCGGACCCTTCGGCACGGGCATGTTGCTCATGAGGTCGCCCATGGCCCGGAGCTTGTCGTTGACCTGGGTGATCTGCGGGCCGGTCAGGACGCGCGGCAGCTTCAGCAGCGTCGTGCGGACCTTCTTGAGCGGCACCTCGCCCTCGCCGGTGCCGACGATGAAGTCGTGGACCGGGATGTCGGGCATGATCCGGGCCAGCTTCTTCTTCTCGGCCGCGAGCAGGCTCTTCACCCGGTTCGGGTTGCCCTCCGCGATCAGGACCACGCCCGCCTTGCCGACCGCCCGGTGGACGATGTCCTGGTTGCGGTTCATCGCGACGGCCGGGGTGGTCGTCCAGCCCCGTCCCACGTTGTCCAGTACGGCCGCGGCAGCGCCCGGCTGACCCTCCATCTGCCCGAAGGCAGCCCGCTCGGCCCGTCGCCCGAAGACGATCGCCATCGCGAGGAACGCCACCAGGAAGCCCAGGATGCCCAGGTAGACCGGGTGGCCGATCAGGAAGCCGATCGCAAGAAAGACACCGAAGGTGACGATTCCCACGCCCGCGACGATCAGACCGACCTTCGGGTCGGCCTTGCGCGTCATCTTGTACGTCAGGGCGATCTGCTTCAGTCGCCCGGGGTTCGCAGCAGTCTCTGCGTTTGACTTCCTCGCCATAAAGCGAAGTTTACGTGGCCTGCGGGGTCCGGGTCGCCGCGGCCTCAAGTACGTGTTCGGTTTCGACCCTGTCCTTGGCCCTGCGGCGGTCCTCCAGGACGGCCGTCCAGGCGTTCCGGCGGGCACCGCTCATGAGCAGCGACTCGATGCCACGGAAGGCCTCGGTGAAGGAAGGGATGGCAATGGCGCGTACTGGCGCGGCCTGCATGATGTCGGACCCTCTCTCGGTGCTCACGTCGATGGGGTGGCGTGCGGTGTGTGCGGTGCGTGGATCCAGCGTCACTGACTGGTGTTACCAGGGCGTGACCGGTCGGTCAAATGTGATTGACACGTTGCAAACGCGGACGCGGCCCGCCGGGCTCCTCCGAAAAGAGCCTAGGGGCCGCGTCACTGCGGTGTTACCCGTTGGTAAGTAATTGTGCGTGACCTCACACACACGCGCGGTCAGTTTTCAGACCGCCGCGCGCTTCACTGCGCCATCCGGTCGAGCTCAGACTCGGCTGCGCTTCTCCATCGCCTGGCCGTACAGACGGCCCGCCCGGTACGACGAACGGACCAGGGGCCCGGACATCACGCCGGAGAAGCCGATCTCCTCGGCCTCCTTCGCCAGCTCGACGAACTCGGCCGGCTTCACCCAGCGCTCCACGGGGTGGTGCCGCGGCGAGGGCCGCAGGTACTGGGTGATGGTGATGAGCTCGCAGCCGGCCTCGTGCAGTTCCTTCAGCGCCTCCGAGACCTCCTCGCGCTCCTCGCCCATGCCCAGGATCAGGTTGGACTTGGTGACCAGGCCGTAGGCGCGGGCCTGGCGGATCACGTCGAGCGAGCGCTCGTAGCGGAAGCCCGGACGGATGCGCTTGAAGATGCGCGGCACGGTCTCGACGTTGTGCGCGAAGACCTCGGGGCGGGAGGCGAAGACCTCCTCCAGCAGCTCCGGGACCGCGTTGAAGTCGGGGGCCAGCAGCTCGACCTTGGTGTGGCCGGCCTCGCGGCCCGCCGTCTGCTGGTGGATCTGGCGCACGGTCTCCGCGTAGAGCCAGGCACCGCCGTCCGCCAGGTCGTCGCGGGCGACGCCGGTGATGGTGGCGTAGTTCAGGTCCATCGTGACGACGGACTCGCCGACGCGGCGCGGCTCGTCGCGGTCGAGGGCCTCGGGCTTGCCCGTGTCGATCTGGCAGAAGTCACAGCGCCGGGTGCACTGGTCGCCACCGATGAGGAAGGTGGCCTCGCGGTCCTCCCAGCATTCGTAGATGTTGGGGCAACCGGCTTCCTGGCACACCGTGTGCAGTCCTTCGCCCTTCACCAGGGCCTGCATCTTCGTGTACTCGGGACCCATCTTCGCCCGGGTCTTGATCCACTCGGGCTTGCGCTCGATGGGCGTCTGGGCGTTACGGACCTCGAGGCGCAGCATCTTGCGTCCGTCGGGTGCGACTGCGGACACGACCGGCTCCCTGTGACTTCGATTCTTCGGCGCCCACCAGGGTACGCCCGTAATTTCGTATGCTCTTACGTCGGCCAACCGGGTGTCGGCCGGACGCATTCCCCCCGGCGGTCAGCCGGCGGCCGGCTCGATCTCGCGCGGCTTCAGCTCGGCCTGCTCCAGCACGTCCTTCAGGTGCCGTTCGACGACGGGCAGCACCTCGGCGATGGTGATCTCGCGGCCCAGCTCGTAGGAGAGCGAGGTCACACCGGCGTCCCGGATCCCGCAGGGGATGATCCGGTCGAACCAGGTGGCGTCCGGGTTCACGTTCAGGGAGAAGCCGTGCATCGTGACGCCCTTGGCGACGCGGATGCCGATGGCGGCGAGCTTGCGGTCCTCGCGGCGCTGTCCGGCGTTGGACGGCGCGTACTCGGGGCCGTTGAGGCGGGCGTCGAACTCGTCGTCGCCGATCCGGGGGTCGAAGTCGAGGGAGAGCCCGCCTATCGCGGGACGCTGCTCCACGGGGTCACCGAGCACCCAGACGCCCGAGCGGCCCTCGACCCGCGTGGTCTCCAGGCCGAACTCGGCCGCGGTGCGGATGAGGGCGTCCTCCAGGCGGCGGACGTGCGCGACCACGTCGACCGGGCGGGGCAGCTTCATGATCGGGTAGCCGACCAGCTGGCCCGGACCGTGCCAGGTGATCTTTCCGCCGCGGTCCACGTCGATGACCGGGGTGCCGTCCAGCGGACGCTCGCTCGGGTCGGTGCGCCGGCCGGCCGTGTACACCGGCAGGTGCTCCACGAGCAGGCAGGTGTCCTCGACCTCGTCCGCGAAGCGGGCGGCGTGGACGCGCCGCTGCTCGTCCCAGGCCTCGGTGTACTCGACGGATTCCGGCCCGAAGCCCAGATGGACAAACCGAAGCTCAGTCACCGCAGCGCCTCCTCGTTGAACCTGCTGTGTGCACGCGATCGCACCAGGCCAAGAGTACGGCGACCCGTGCGCGCCCCTTCAGGCCCCCGGCTCCCCGGCCTCCGGCGGCGGGCCGGGCAGCTGCCGGGGACGCCTGCGCCCGGCGGGCGGGCGGTCCGGGTCCTCGTCGGCCCTCGGCAGCCGGCGGTGGCCCTCGGAGTGGTCGTTGACCCAGCCGCACACCCCGCACGCGTACCGGCCGTCCAGTCCCGCGATGTACGTACCGCACCGGCGGCACTCCGCCTCGGTGAGCTCGGGGGCGGGGAGCGGGGCGGTGGAGTCCGGGTACGTGTCGGGGGCATGTGCCCCGTGGGGCGGGCGGGTCATGGGGCGCAGCGTACGCGGACAGCGGGGACCGACCCGTAAAGGGTCCTCCTCATTCGGCACACGATCGGATGAATGTGGGACAGAGAGGACGGCAAGAGCGGACTTGGCCGCTACATTCACGCCGTTCAAGGGCCGGGACTCCGGTCCGTCACGTCAGGAAACCGTGGAGCCGATGACGGAACGACCTGCCCAGCGCGTCCCCAACCGGCAGCTCGCGGCGCTGATCGCGGAAGCCGGGTTCTCCAACGCCGGGCTCGCCCGCCGCGTCGACCAGCTGGGCCTGGAACACGGTCTGGACCTTCGCTACGACAAGACGTCCGTGACCCGCTGGCTGCGCGGCCAGCAGCCCCGCGGGACCACCCCGGCGCTCATCGCCGAGGTCTTCACCCGGCGCCTGGGCCGCCGGCTGTCCGCGCAGGACCTCGGGCTGGACGCCTGCGCGCCCGTGTACGCGGGGCTGGAGTTCGCGGCCACCCCCGAGGAGGCCGTGGACATCGCGAGCGGGCTCTGGCGCAAGGACTCCGGCTCGCACGCCGAGCTCCGCAAGATCGCCTTCACCCCGGCCGGACTCGTGGTTCCCAGCCGCGACTGGCTCATCGGCCGTGCCGACGAACGGGTGGGGCGCGGCGTGGACCCCGCAGCGAGCCGCGTCCCCGCCCAGGGCCGCCCCTCCGTCCCCCGCCAGCGGCAGATCGACCGCGGCCCCGGCCAGCGCGTGACCGGCGGGGACATCGCCGCACTGCGGTCGGTGAGCGAACTGTTCCGGAGCCTGGACCACGCCTACGGCGGCGGCCACGCCCGGCAGGCCCTCGTCCGCTACCTGGAACACGAGGCCGAGCCGATGCTGCGCGGCACCTACGGCGAGACCACCGGGCGGCGGCTGTTCGCGGCCGCCGCCGACCTGACCCGGCTCGCGGGCTGGACCTCGTACGACATCGCCGCGCACGGACTGGCCCAGCGCTACTTCGTACAGGCGCTGCGCCTGGCCCAGGCCGCCGGGGACCGGCCGTACGGGGCCTACGTGCTGGTGACGATGAGCCGGCAGGCCGTCTACCTCGGGCACGGCCGGGAGGCGGTGCAGCTGGCCAGGGTCGCCCAGCAGGGCGTGGGATCGGGCCCGCCCCCGGTCGTCCAGGCCCTGCTGCACGCGGCCGAGGCGCGCGGGCACGCCGTCCTCGGCGAGGTGCGGGCGGCCACGGCCTCCCTGGTGCGGGCCGAGCGGGCGCTGGGCGCCGGGCGGCCCGGCGACGAGGTACCGCACTGGGCGCGGGCCTTCGACGAGGCGCAGCTCGCGGACGAGTTCGGGCACTGTCACCGGGACCTCCAGCAGTACCGCGCCTCGGCGCAGCACGCGGAGCGCTCGCTCCAGCTGCGGGCGCCCGGGTTCGCGCGCTCACGGCTGTTCTGCCGGGTGGTGCTGGCGACGGCGCGGCTGGGGCTGGGTGAGCTGGACCAGGCGTGCGCGCTGGGGGCGGAGGCGGCGCAGCAGGCCGGCGAGATGCGGTCGGTGCGCGCGGTGGAGTACGTACGGGACTTCGAGCGGCGGCTGGAGCCGTACCGGGACGCCTCGGCGGTGCGCAGCTACCGGGACCGGGTGGCGGCGATGTCCTGAACCCCCGCGGGCCGGAGGCCGGCCGGGCTGTGGGCGCCCGGCCGGCCTCCGGTGGTGTCCGTCGCGCCGGTCCCCTTCCGCCGGCCCCTTCCGCCGGTCCGTGCCGGCGGTCCGTGCCGGCGGTCCGTGCCGCCGGTCCGTGCCGGCGGTCCGCTCAGGCCGCCGCCGGGACCGCCGGTTCGGGGCGGACCGGGAGCGGGATGCCGAAGTCGCGGAGCAGGGCGGTGGCGGCGCGCCGGGCGGAGTGCAGGGCGCCGTCGACGGTGTTGGAGTCGCGGTGGTCCCCGCACACGTAGAGGCCGGCCAGCACCCGGACCGGGCGCCGCAGGTCGTACGGCGGGGGCATGGCGGGGACGGCCTCCGGGGTGTGGTGGACGGCCAGGAGCTCCCAGTCCCGGGTCGAGGTGTCGTAGAGCCGGGCCAGGCGGGAGGCGACCGTCCGGGCGGGCGGCGGCGGGCCGTGCACCGTGGTGGTGACCAGGCTCCGGCCGGCCGGGGCCCGGCAGGGGTCGACCGCGCTCATCACGGTGGTGTGGGCGAGGGGCCACTTGGGGTCGGCGTCCAGGAGCAGCGAGCCGTCCCAGGGCAGCGGGGCGGGGGTCGCGTGGTGGATGACGGTGACCTCGTGGAAGGCGGGCACCCGCAGTCCGGGCAGCAGGTCGGCGGCGGCCCGGGCGCCGGTGGCGAGGAGGACGGACCGGCAGCCGAAGTCGCCGTGGTCCTCGGTGGTGACGAGGTTGGTCGCCACCGACCGCACGCGGACCCCCGTGCGTACGGTGCCGGGCGGCAGGCCGGCCGCCAGCAGGTCGGGCAGGGCGGCGGCGCCGCCCTGCGGGACGGCGAGCCGGCCGCGGGCGAAGGTGCGCAGGGCCAGGTCGGCGACGCGGCTGGAGGTGGTGAGCGCCGGGTCGCGCAGCAGCGCGGCGAGCAAGGGCCGCAGGACTCCGTTCACCGTGCGCGGGGGCAGTCCGCGGGAGCCGAGGGCGGCGAGCGCGGTGCGCTCGGGCCGGGCGAGCAGCCGGTCCACGGGCAGCGCTGCGAGCCGGCCGAGCGCGGCGCTGAGCCGGGCCTGGTCGAGGGAGCCGCTGGCCAGCGCGCGGGCCGGGGTCAGGGCAGCGGCCCGCTGCTGCCGGCCGTCGGCGCCGTGCACCAGGACCCCGGGGGCGAAGGGGCGCAGGACGAGCCCCTCCAGGCCGGGGGTGCGGGCCGGTTCGGTGTACGAGGTGCTGAGGAGCTGGCCGACCCGGTCGAGCCGGAAGCCGTCCGCCGAGGCGGTGGCCATCCGGCCGCCGGGGTCGTCGGCGCTCTCCAGGACGCTGACCGTGACCCCCGCCGCGATCAGGTGGTGTGCGGCCGCGAGTCCTGAGACTCCGGCTCCTACGATGACGACGTCCGCATGGTGTGCGGCGTGGTGTGCGACGTGGTGTGCGCTGCTGAGCACGTGCCCCTCCCCGAGGTCGGCGCGGCTGTGTGGGGTCCTCCTTCCCCCAACGGGCTCCAGGAGAACCCCAGTCCGGTGGGGTATTGCGCACAACTCCGGTCGCATGACGGTCGCATCCGGGTCACGAACGGTCGCACATGGTCGTGTGGTGCGCCTACGCCAGCGCCGCCCTGATCGACTCCTCGATCCCCGGGTGCCGGAAGGCGAAGCCCGACTCCAACAAGCGTGCGGGCAGCACGCGCTGACTGCCCAGCACGTCCCCGGCGAACTCTCCGAGCGCCAGGCGCATCACGGGGGCGGGCACGGCGCACAGCGTCGGGCGGTGCAGCACGCGGCCCATCACGGTGGTGACCTCACGGTTGGTCAGGGGGTGGGGAGCGGTGAGGTTCACGGGGCCGGTGAGGGCGGGGGTGTCGATGATGTGCCGCAGTGCGGCGATCTCGTCGTCCAGGGAGATGTACGACCAGTACTGGCGGCCGTTGCCGAGCCGGCCGCCGACGCCCGCGCGGAAGACGGGGAACAGCTTGCCCCAGGCCCCGCCGTCGGCGGCGACCACGAGCCCGGTGCGGGCGAACACGGTCCGGATCCCGGCGGCGCGGGCGGGGGCGGCGGCGGCCTCCCAGTCCACGCAGACCGAGGGCAGGAAACCGGTCCCGGCGGGGGCGCTCTCATCGACGGGGCGGTCGCCGGTGTCGCCGTAGTAGCCGATGGCGGAACCGCAGACCAGGACGGGTGGCGGGCTGCCGAGAGCGGCCACCGCCCGGGCGATCGCGGCCGTACCGAGGACCCGGCTGTCGCGGATCTCCTTCTTGTACGCGGCCGTCCAGCGGCGGTCCCCGACGCCGGCCCCGGCCAGGTGCACGACGGCGTCGGCGCCTTCGAGACCGGCGGGGTCGACGTATCCGGCGCGGGGGTCCCAGCGCGCCTCACCGGGGGCGGCGGGCGCGCGGCGCACGAAACGGACGGTGTCGTGGCCGTCGGCGTGGAGGGAGCGTACGAGGGCCTTGCCGATGAGTCCGGAGGATCCGGTGAGGGCGATACGCATGCTGCCAGTGTGCCGTTGCCCTGTCCGGGCGGTTCTCCGGCACGGCGGGGCCGGGGGTGGCCGTTGCCCCGGCCGGGCGGTTCTCCGGCACGGCGGGGCCGGGAGTGGCCGTCGCCCCGGCCGGGGCTGCGGGCCGGCCCGGGCAACGCGGCCGGACCCGGCCCCGCCGGCGGTCGAGGCGCGGGGGTCCGGGGC
>NZ_JBFRER010000140.1:0-18939 GCF_052114405.1 Streptomyces sp. M-16
GGGAGGCGGCCCGCGGCGTCCTCCGGCGCGGCCGTGTCCGCGCCCGGATCGGCCGGGGCCGGGGATACGAGGACCGGGCGTCGCGCGGAGCGGGCCGTGCTCATCGTGCCTATCGCGCCCCCGGCCGTCCCGCCGGTGCGGCGAGTTCACCCAGCATTCGGGCGGCCGGTGCCGGGTCGACCAGCCACTTCAGGTGGCTGCCCGCCAGCGTGCGGACGTCGTACGGGTTGTCCGGCGTCAGCTCGTTGCCCTCGCGGATCAGCCGGTCCTGCAGGACGAGGGGCAGGCTCGTGTCGTCGGCCAGGCGGATGTACGTCTTGGGGATGCGGCCCCATGTCTCGGCCTGTGCCCGGTCGGTGGTGGCGCCGGCGTCCAGGTTCTCGTCGGGCTGGAAGGTGTTCAGGAGGGTGAGGAACTGCTCGTCGGTGCCGTCGGCGATGAAGGCCGCCTTGAACGCCGCGAGCACGTCCGGGTCAGCGGTGCGGAAGTTGACGCGGAGCAGGCCGAGTTCGGCCGGGTTTCCGACGAGCGCCGAGGCGAAGGTGGCGGGGTCGACCGTGGCCATCTCCGGCTCGGCGTAGTAGTCGGTGACGTCGAGGTCGACCGGGGCCCAGGCCGAGACGTAGACGATGCGGTCGATCAGTTCCGGGCGGGCGTTGGCCGCCGCGGTGGCCGTGATCCCGCCACGGCTGTGGGAGACGAGGATCACCGGCCCGTTCTGCTTGGCCCGTTCCAGGATCCCGATCAGGTGCGCGGCATTGTCGGCGAGCGTGACGCCCTTGATCGAGCCGGGTGCCGTGGCGAGCCCTTCGGGATCTTGTGGGGTCTGGTAGGCGGGCGTGTAGGTCGCCTGGAATCCATGGCCGGGCAGGTCTACGGCGACCGACCGGTGTCCGAGGAGGCCGAGCTCGGCCTGGAGCGGTGCGAAGGAGAAGGAACTCGAAAAGGCTCCGTGGACCAGTACGAACGTCGGTTGCATCTGTCTGCTCACTTTCTTGCATCCTGCGGCATCGGCGGCTTGCGCGTCGATGATGAACTGCTCGAAGGGGACGTCCCCGTAGGACCGGAGGGCGGGGGGCGTCGTCACGTGGGAGGGTCCTCCAGCGGGACACCTCCCGGCCGACGGCGGTTGTTGCTGCTGTCAACGGCTTCTCGTGGAGGCCTTGTTCGCGGTGATGACCGCATCCGGATCGGTGTGACGTTGCCGTCCAGCGGAGCCTTCTGCCGGCCCGGGCCTCGCGAGCCACAGGCCGGTGAACACGGCGGTGGCCAATGTGACGGCGCCGGCCGCGACGAAGGCGCTGTTGAGGCCGGTCTCGATGGAGGCACCGCCGGATTGCCGGGTGCGGACGACGGCTCCGAGTACCGCAACGCCGAGCACCGCGCCGATCTGCCGGGTGGTGCTGCTGACGCCGGAGGCGAGGCCGCCTTCCTGCGTGCTGACCGCTTGGATGGCGGCGCCCGTCAGCGGAGACAGGGTCAGGGCGAAGCCGGTGCCGACGGCTCCAAGACGCCACCACACGTTCCCGTAACCGGTGTCGGCGTGCACCGTGCCCAGCGCCAGCAGTCCCAGCCCGGCCAGGGCCAGGCCGGTGGTGACCACGATGCGGAAGCCGTACCGGGCGGCGAGCCGGCCCGCGTACGGGCTGACGATCACCATGGCGACGGAGACGGGGAGGGTCTGCAGGCCGGCGCGCAGGATCGAGCTGCCCTGGACGTACACGAAGAACTGGGAGAAGAAGAACGACGAGCCCATGAGCGCGAACCCCACCACCACCATGGCGGTGTTGGACACGGTGAACAGCCGCTGCCGGAACAGCCGCAGCGGCAGCATCGGAGCGCTACGACGCGCTTCGACGGCGACGAAGGCGACGAGGAGGATCAGCGCGGCAGCGAAGCTGCCCAGGATCACCGGCGACGTCCAGCCGCGGGCGCCCCCCTCGATCAGCCCGTAGGTCAGTGCCCCCACCGCCATCACGGACAGCACCGTGCCCGGGGTGTCGATCGCGGGGGCGCTCGGATTGCGGGACTCGCCGAGGTGGCGCAGGCCGACCAGCAGCAGGACCACCCCCATGGGCAGATTGACCAGGAAGATGGCGGGCCAGCCGAAGGCTTCCGTCAGCACGCCGCCGGCCACAGGGCCTGCGGCCAGACCGATTCCGCTGAATCCGGCCCACAGCCCGATCGCCTTCACCCGTTCTTGTGGCAGGGGATGGGCGGCCACGAGCAGAGCCAGCGAGGCAGGACTCAGCGCCGCGGCCCCGATGCCCTGCAGCGCCCGGCCGGCGACCAGCCAGCCGACCGAGGGCGCGAGGCTGCACAGCACCGAGGCGACGGTGAACACCGCCACGCCGCTCAGGTACACCCGCTTGCGGCCGAAACGGTCGGCGAAGATGCCGCCGGACAGCAGCAGCATGGCTACCAGCAGTACGTACGCGTCGACGATCCATTGCAGACCGGTCAGCTGAGCATGCAGCCGGTGCTGCATATCGGGCAGCGCCGCTCCCACGATCGTGTTGTCGAGCAGGACCATGAATTGGCCCAGGCAGGTCACCGTGAGCAGCACGTCCCGGTTGGGTCGACCGCCCCCGGCCACAGGCGATGCGGTCATGGAGATTCCCCTCAATCGTCAGTAGCGCCCGGCCGCGGTCGACGCGGATGGCGATACACCTGAGCAACCTAACGCAGTCGGTGACTGCGTTAGGCGACTGTAAGGAAGATCGCGACACAAACGCAAGTCACTACTGCGTTAAGGTGGAGACATGAGCGAAGGACAGCGAGCCCGGCGGCCCGGCGGGCGCAGCGCCCGCGTCGCCGCGGAGGTGCACCAGGCCGTCACCGCCCTGATCAGCGAGCGCGGCTACGGCAACTTCACCGTCGGCGAGGTCGCAGCCCGCGCGGGCGTGGCCGACAGCAGCATCTACCGCCGGTGGGGCAGCCTGGAGACCCTGCTCAGCGACGTGGCGCTCACCCGCCTCAACGCGCAGTCGCCGATGCCCGACACGGGGAGCCTGGCCGGCGATCTGCGCGCCTACGCGGCCAACGTGGCCCGCGAGATCACCGGACCCGACGGTCTGGCGGTGGTGCGCCTGGCCGTCGCCCTGTCGAACAAAGGTCAGCAGGGCCTGCGGGCGGGTGACGACCTCCGAGCCGACCGCATGCGGCAACTGCAGTCCATGCTCGATCGCGCCCAGGAACGTGGCGAACAGGCACCCGACGCGTACGGCGTGCTGGACCACATCCTGGCCCCGATGTACATCCGCGTGTGGTTCGGCATGGTCCCGCTCACCCCGGACTACATCGACGGGCTGGTCGACCGGTTGCTGTGACCTCAACCCGGTTCCCGGGATAGCCCTCGGACGCGGTGCCGGGGCTCGCTCCGCGAGGTGCCGGCCGGGTTCGTCATCGAGCCCGCCCCGCTCGGCGGCGCTCGGGTCGGAGCCGTTGCCGGCCGGCAAGGCGGCCTGCACCTTCTCCGCGCGCCCGGCCGGTGTCAGCATCGTCTCGGCCGGCCGGGCCGAGTGGCGCGCAGGGGCAGCTCCTCGTAGACCCTCGGCAGTTTCTGGGCAGCCGCGATCGCGGCCCGGCGTCGCGCCACCGTCGCGGTGCCACGGCAGAGAAGGTCATGCAGGTGCGCGGGTGGCCCGGATGAAGCGGGTGCCCCACTCCCGGACGTGCGCGGCGAACTCCGGCGGCCCCAGGACCTCGAACTCGGCGCCCACGTTGCCCAGTGCCTGGGTCGGCCAGTCGAGGGAGGTCGAGGTCATGGTGAGCCGGCAGCTGTCCTGGTCGAGCGGTTCGATCGTGCCCCAGCGGCCCACCACCTGTCGCACCCGCTCGGAGGGCGCATGCACAAGGACCTCGACCGTGTGCGGAGCCGGGGCGCCGCTCGCTGCCTGGACCAAGGCCACGGCGTCCTCGGTCGGGAGCGGGCGCGGCCGAAAGCGCGTGCCGGTCGCCGTCGGCTCGGTCAGCCGGTCGAGACGGAAACCGCGCCAGTCGTGCCGACCCAGGTCGTAGGCCACCAGGTACCAGCGTCCTCCGAGTGCGACGACGCGGTGCGGCTCGACCTCGCGCTCCGTGGGTGCGGAGCCCCTGGCCGTGTAGCCGAACCGCAGCCGCTCCTCGTCCCGGCAGGCCTGGGCGACCGTGGTGAGCACCCCCGCCGCGACGACCGGCCCTGACACGACGGCGGAGAGGGTCATGGCCCGCAAGGCGTCCACCCTGGCCCGCAGCCGGGGCGGCAGGACCCGCACCACCTTGGTGAGTGCGCGAAGCGATGCCTCCTCCATCCCCGCGATCCCGCTCTGCGCCGCGTCGCCGACGCCCACCGCGAGGGCCACCGCCTCCTCGTCGTCCAGCAGCAGCGGCGGCAGGACGGCGCCGGGCGCGAGCTGGTAGCCGCCGTCGGTGCCCCGTGCCGCGCCGACCGGGTAGCCGAGCTCGCGCAGCCGCTCGACATCGCGGCGCAGGGTCCGCTCGGAGACCCCGAGCCGGTCGGCCAGTTCCGGGCCGGACCAGTGCCGGTGGGTCTGCAGCAGCGAGAGCAGTCTGAGGGTCCGTGAGCTGGTGTTCGCCATGGCGACACATCCTGCCTCGGCTTCCGGCCAGAAAGTGGCCGGAAGCCTTTCTAGGGTCGATCTCGACGGGAACACCGGACACACCCGAGGCAGGCACAGAGAAATGATCACCCGTGAGATCCAGCTGACCGCCCAGATCACCGGCACCCCCGTGCTCGGCCATTTCACCGTCGCCGAGACCGAGGTGGACGGCGAGGTCCTGGTACGCACCGACCAGATCGGGCTCGCCGCGACCTACCTGGAGCTGATGCGGGCCGACTGCACCATCCCGGTCCCCGCCTGGCAGCCGGGGCAGCGGGTAGGGGTGGCCGCCATCGGCACCGTGGTGCGATCCGACAGCCCCGAACTCGGGGTCGGCGACCTGGTCCGGTCGATGACCGGCTGGAGCGAGTACTCGGCCGGCCCGGCCGGCTCGTACCTCAAGCTCGACCGCGAGCTCTTCGCCGACCCCGGTTACCACCTCGGCCAGGGCCCGACCGCCTACTACGGGATGGCCGAGGTGGCGGCCGTAGGCGAAGGCGACGTGGTCTTCGTCTCCGGTGCGGCGGGCGGGGTCGGCTCGCTGGCCGGGCAGATCGCCAAGTGCCTCGGCGCGGCGCGGGTGATCGGCAGCGCCGGCAGCCCGGCGAAAGCCGACTACTTGGTGAACGAGCTCGGCTACGACGCCGCCTTCGACTACCACGACGGCTCCCTGGCCGACCGGCTGGGGGAACTCGCGCCCGAGGGCATCTCGGTCTTCTTCGACGTCGTGGGCGGCGAGCAGTACCAGGGCGCGCTCCAGGCGGCCCGGCCCGGAGCACGCTTCGCTCTCTGCGGCTCACTCTCCAGCCAGCTCGGCGACGCGGCGCAGCGCTTTCCGCGGCCCGACCGCGCGGCGGCCGAGGCCAAGGGCGTCGAGCTGCTGCCGTTCTCCTGCCACCACACGCCCGATCAGATCACCGCCTGGCGCGAGCACTTCAGCAGCTGGCTGGGCGAGGGCCGCTTCGTCTACCCGCAGACAGTGGTCGAGGGCGGGATCGAGGATGTGCCGCAGGCGTTCCTCTCCCTGCTGCGGGGTTCCTACCGGGGCAATGTCTCGGTGCGGCTGTCGTGACCACACTCTCCCTCCGGGCCCTGAACCGGGCGTTGATGGAACGCCAGTTCCTGTTGACCCGCACCGGTCGCACCCCGCTGGAGGTGATCGGGCGACTGGTTGCGCTGCAGGCGCAGGAGCCCAACTGGGCCTACGTCGGGCTGTGGAGCAGGATCCACACCTTCGCGCAGTCCGAGCTCACCGCACTGCTGCAGGACCGGCAGGTGGTCCGCTCCGGTCTGCTCCGCAGTACCCAGCACCTCGCCGCGGCCGACGACTTCCGCCGGTTGCGGCCGTTGCTGCAGCCCGTGCTCGACCGCACGGCCGGCTCGCCCCACTTCACCCGGAACAACACGGGCCTGGACGCGGCGTCCTTGGTGGCCGAGGGACTCGACCTGCTCGCGGGAGGGACGCTGTCGCGCGACGAGCTGGCCCGGCGGCTGGCCGAACGCCATCCGGGACGCGACGGGCGCATTCTGGCCGGGGAGGTTGAGCTGCGCACTCCCCTCGTCCATGGCGCGGCCACCGGCGCATGGGGCTCGTGGGGAAACCGGTCGGCGGTCTCGGTCACGCCCGCCGAGGTCTGGCTGGGGCAGCCGATGGCGACGGCAGCGACGGCGCCTGCCGCCAGGGCTTCGGCCAAGGAGCTGATCCGCCGCTATCTGGCGGCTTTCGGCCCGGCGGGAGTGAAGGATGTTCAGGCCTGGTGCGGGCTGACCCGCCTGGGCGAGGTCGTCGCGGAGATGCGCGCCGAACTGCGCCGCTACTGCGGCCCCGACGGCAGGGAACTGATCGATCTGGCCGACGCCGAGCTGCCCGACCCCGAGACCCCCGCCCCGGTGCGGCTGCTGCCCGTCTTCGACAACGCCCTGCTCGGCCACGCCGACCGGACCCGCGTCATCAGCGACGAGGACCGAAAGCGGGTGATGCCCGGCCGGGCCCGGGTACGGCCCGCCTTCCTGGTGGACGGCCGGGTGCACGGAACCTGGTCCCTCGACGCCGGGACGCTGCGGCTCACCCCGTTCCGACCGCTCCGCGCAACCGATCGGGTGGCCCTGGAGCAGGAAGCCGACCGGCTCCTGCCGTTCGTGGGAGGCAGGATGGTGTCCTGCGGCGACCCGGTCGCGACCCGCTCGTCGTGAGATTCCACCCCGGCATCTACCGCTGGAAGGGGGCCAGGCGAAGCGAGCGCC
Source organism: Streptomyces sp. M-16 (assembly GCF_052114405.1). NCBI lineage: Bacteria > Bacillati > Actinomycetota > Actinomycetes > Kitasatosporales > Streptomycetaceae > Streptomyces > Streptomyces sp. M-16. The sequence goes on from NZ_JBFRER010000140.1 coordinate 6,846, forward strand.
CGATGGGTGACCCGAGCACGAGCTGTTGCGTCATCACGGTCGTACCGTAGTCCAGGTGCAGCGTGATGTCGTCGGGCAGCGGCCCGAGGTCGTTGAGGCGGTCCTGGGTGGGCGCCGGGCAAGGGGGGTTCAGCGACGGCGGCGGGCCGGTCTTCGATCCGCTGCCGGCGTGCTTCGGGGGCGCTCTCAGGCGCGGCGTCGGTTGCTGTCGTGGCGGAGCCGCTCGGCGTGGGTTGCGAGGGCGTCGAGGCGGGCGGCGAGGTCGGGGTGTTCCGCCCCCAGATGGGAGCGGATGAGGGCCAGGGGGGCGAGGAGGTCGGCGGCGTCGGCGGTGCCGAGCGCGGCGGTCAGGGCGGCCTGGGCCGGGCGCGCCGCGGGGGCCAGGCCGGTCAGGGTGGTGATCTGGGCGGCGAGGACGCGAAGGTCGGCGGCGGCGCTGTCGCGGGCCCAGGTGGTGATGGTGCGCTCGGCGGCGCGGTGGTCGCGTACGGCTTTGACGCGTTCGGCACCGGTGGTGGTGGGACCCGGGCTCGGCGTGCCGGCGGTGGGGCGCAGGCGCAGGTAGCGGTTCTCGGCGGCCTGGCGGCTGGCGACGCCCATGGGCTGTGCGAGGTCGGCCCAGGTGGCGCCTGCGGCGCGGGCGGTCTCGACCAGGCCGGCTTCCCAGCCGGCGAGCTCGGTGCGCAGTTCGCGCAGCAGCAGGAGAGCGGCGAGGGCTTGTTCGGGGCCGGTGGACGGCTCTGGGCCGGTACGGGTGCCGGGGGCCCGGGCGGTGCGGACGGCGTCGTCTATGGCGGCCAGTGCGGTGGCCGCGGCGAGGAAGGAGGCGGGCTCGCAGGGCGGGGTCGCTCCGGCCGGGGCGGGTTCGGGTTTCACGGGCATTCTGTGTCACTCTCCACATGACGTGCGCGCTTGTCATCGGATGGATGACATGTTAGAACGGATTCGAGTGAAGCGCACTGGCACCCTTTGGGTCACTGGAGGTGTTTCGCGATGCTGATGCGCACCGATCCTTTCCGCGAGCTGGACCGTCTGACCCAGCAGTTCCTGGGCGGCAACGGCACCTGGTCGCGTCCGGCCCCGATGCCGCTGGACGCCGGCCGGGTGGGCGACGAGTACGTGGTCTGCTTCGACCTGCCGGGTGTGGACCCGGAGGCGATCGACATCGACGTCGAGCGGAACATGCTGACCGTCAAGGCCGAGCGCCRTCCGCGCCACGAGGGCGAGGACGTGACGTGGGAGCTGTCCGAGCGCCCGCTGGGCGTGTTCTCCCGCCAGGTGATGCTCTCCGACACCCTCGACCCCGAGGGCATCAGCGCCGACTACGACGCCGGCGTGCTGACCCTGAAGATCCCGGTCGCCGACCGCGCCAAGCCCCGCAAGATCGCGATCAGCCACCGGGGCGACCACCGGCAGATCCAGGCCTGACACCACCAGGACGCCCCCGGAACGCGGCCGTCCCGCGCGGATCCCTCTCCCCCTCCTGTTGCGCGCGGGACGGCCCGTACCCCGGCCGCGTCCCGCAAGGCGGTGCCCGGCAGAGGGTGAGGGCGCCATGCTCGACCAGCAGACGGTCAGGAGCGCGGTGGTGGCCATGGGTGGCGACCTCGACATCGCCACCGCCACCGCCCCCACGCCGCGCCGCGAGCTGACCACCGCACTGAACGCCCACCGCGAGGTGGTGCTCGACCAGTCCGGGGTGGACTTCATGGACTGCGCGGGCCTGGGCGCCCTCGTCCACGCCCACAACCTGGCCGGCCGGCTCGGCGCACGGCTGGTCCTGCGCGGCGCAGGCCGCCCCGTACTGCGGCTGCTCAAGCTCACCGGCCTCGACCGGCGCCTGAGAGCGGAACCTGGACCAGGGGCGCCCGCGGGCGCCCCCCGAGCGAAGGGAGAGACGCGGTGACTCTGCGATGGGAGGCGTTCTTGGACCAGGTCCGGGAACGCGGCGAATACGACACCCCCGAGGAGGCCGAGCGGGCGGCCCGCGTCGTCCTGGCGCTGCTCGGCGCCCACCTGGTCGGCCAGGTGCGTGCCGACCTCGCGGCCCGGCTGCCCGAGACCTTCGCGCTGATCCTGCTCAACCCGCTGCAGGCCGCAGAGCCGCTCACCCCCGAGAGGTTCGTGCGTGCCACCGCGGCCTGGATCGAGGGCGCCACCGAGACCACCGCCCTGTGGGACATCGGCGCGGTCCTGTCCACCACCGCCGACGCCGCGGGCGAGGACCTCGTCCAGCACGTCCTGCTGCAACTGCCCCCCGGCTACGACGTCCTCTTCGGCCGCCCCCGGCCCGGCCTGCGTCCCTGACCCGGCGCGAGGCGCCGGCCCCGCCGGTACCCGGCCAGGTGGTGCGGGACACGCCAGGCGCGGCACGATCGAAGGACGGACAGCTTCTCTACCGGAAGGGAGGCCCCGCACATGTCCATCCGGCCCCGTGACCCCGCGGACGTCGGCGCGCCCGTGCCACTGCTGCGGTTCACCACGATGACGCCCTCCGGGACGAACGCCCGGGTCCTCAGCCTGTACGGCGAGGTGGACCAGGACCGGCGCCGGCAGCTGCACGACGCCCTCGCCGAAGCCGTCAGGGCCGGCCCGCCCAGGCTGGTCGTCGACCTGTCCGGCCTGACGTTCTGCGACTCGACCGGCCTGAACGCCCTGCTCCAGACCCGCCTGGACGCCGATGCGGCCGGCGTGCGGCTGCTCCTGGCAGCCCCTCCACCGAACGTGATGCGGCTGCTGGAGATCACCGGCACCGCAGCGCTGTTCACCATCCGCGGCAGCGTCCCCGCCGCGCTCGTGGACCAGCCCCTTCCGGACAAGCCGTGAGCACCGTGGAGGCACCGCTGCGCTACGCCATCACCCTGCCCGGCCCCACCGGCGGCCACGCCCCTCCCCGGCTCGTGCTCGTGCAGGCCACCGGCGAGATGAGCGCCGACGGCGAGCCGGTCTCCCCGGGCGCCCACGGGGCACTCCGAGTGGGGATCGAACCGGGGGGCCCGCCCGCCGTCCGCGGAAGGCCGGCGCGCGCGACGTGACGTCCACTCGATTCCCGTACGAGGAGTTCTCCCTTCCGTCGTGGGAGCGTCGGGACTCCGGGCTCCGCCGGGGACGTAAGGGAGAGAGCTATGACCAAGTCAAGGCGCAGGTTCGGCATCGGCGCCACGGTGGCCGCGGTCGTGGCCGCGATGATCACCTTCACGGGGTTGCAGGGGGCCAGCGCGCAGGACCAGGCGCGCCGCGGCTGGGACCACTTCGGGTTCGGGGTGCCGTGGGAGGAGTCCTACGGGTACTCGCAGGGCATCAGAGCCGGGGACACGATCTACATCTCGGGGCAGGTGTCCCACGACGCGGCCGGGAACTTCGTGGGCGCCGGCGACTTCGAGAAGCAGGTGCGCACGTCGTTCGACAACCTGGACAAGGTCCTCGCGCACTACCGGGTCCCCCGCAGCCAGATCATCAGCATGAAGATCTTCACGAAGGACCTCCGCACAAACTTCGACACGGCCGCCAGACTGCACAAGGAGTACGTCGGCAACCACCGCACGACCGACACCATCGTCGGTGTATCCGACATGTCGGTCCCCGAACAGCTCGTGGAGATCGAGGCCATCGTCCAGGTCTCACCGCGCTCCTGATCACGTAGGCCGAGGATCGCCTGAAGAGTGCGTCGGCGTCCGGTGGACGGGCGTGCGGGACCGGCTGCCGGCGTCCTGTCCGCAGTGGCAGGTGCTGCTGCTGGTGCTGCTGGTGGCGAGCACCGGCTACGGCCGTCTCCCCGGGCCCGGTACCGGCCCGGGGAGACGGCGGTGCGCACCGGCCGGAACATCGTGGTTCAGCCGGCGGCGATCGGCCCGAGCCAGGTCCCACCCGACACGTCGATCGTCTGGCCGGTCACCCAGCGCCCCTGCGGGCCCGCGAGGAAGCCCACGACGTCGGCGACGTCCTCCGGCTCGCCGATCCGTCCGAGTGCGGTGATGGCCTCCAGGCCCGCTACGACCTCCGGGATCGAGGTGTAGCCGGCGGTCAGGTCGGTGCGCACGGCTCCGGGCGCGACCGTGTTCACCGTGATGCCCCTCGGGCCCAGCTCGTTGGCGAGCGAGGGTCCCATGGCCTCCAGCGCCGCCTTGCTGACCGTGTAGCCGATCTGGGTGGAGACCGCGAACCGGCTGGCCGTCGACCCCATGTTGATGACGCGCCCGCCGTCGTTCAGCAGCGGCAGCGCCCGCTGGACCACGAAGAACGGGGTGCTCACGTTGACGGCCATCAGCGTGGCGAACTCCTCCTCGGTGACCTGACCGATCGAGTTGCCCGAGCTGATACCGGCGTTGTTGACCAGGATGTCCAGGCCCTTCGCACCGTGTTCCGCCAGCCCGCGGACCAGCCCCTCGAACAGCCGGTCCACCGCTGCGGCCTCTCCGAACCGGGCCCGCACGCCGAAGGCGCGCCCGCCCGCCCCCACGATCCGTGCCACCGTCTCCTCGGCGGCAGCCTCGTTCCCGCCGTAGTGCACCGCCACCAGCGCCCCCTGAGCGGCCAGACGCAGTGCGACGGCCCGTCCGATACCACGCGATCCACCGGTCACCAGTGCCGTCTTGCCGGCCAGCTGCTCGCCCATGTCCGTACCCCTCTGCCAGGTGTTCGTGCCGCGCCCCCGATGGGCCCCGTCGACGGCGTCACTCTCGTTCGCAGCGCTCACCGCTCCCTCACCGGCGGCTCACCGCCCCAGCGGTCGACGGCGGCGCTGCCGGCCGCCCCGGCCGGGTCGCGGTGGGTGGCGGTGTCGTCGTGTACCTGGCTCCCCGCGTCCGGGGTCCTGTCACAGGCCGGGGGCGCCCCAGAGCGGAAACCAGCGGCTCAGGTCCTCCTCGAGGCGCAGGTCGTCCTTGACCGTGGCCTTGACCTGGAGTTCCAGCGGGTTGTCGCGTTTGTGTCCGGGCAGCGGCGCGAAGGGGTAGAAGGTGCCCCGCTTGTAGAGGTAGACGAGTGCGAGGGGGCGCAGCTCGGCATCGTGGAAGGTGACCAGGGAGCAGAGGAGCTGGGGGCCGAAGCCGCTGTCCTGCAGGGCGGTGTTCACCGCGTGCAGGTCGCCGACCAGGGCCGGCAGGCTGTCGGGGCCGCGGCGGGAGAGCAGCCAGGAGTATCCGTAGGCGTCGCGGCTGAGCTCCACGGGATTGCCGGCCCGTTCGGAATCGGCGTCCAGGAGGTCTCGTACGTCCTGCCGGACCTGGGTGAACGCACCGCCCTCCGTGGAGGCGAAGCACACCGAGCCGGCCCCGGTAGGGGTGAAGCCGATGGCTGCCTGGAGCGTGATCGCCGCCGAAGGGAGGCCGAACAGCTGGTCCAGGTCGGGCTTGACGGGCTTGGTCCGGCCGAACACGGAATCCCAGAGTCCCACGGCCTCAGCTCCTTCTCATGGCGTCCCGCCGCCGGGTCCGCCCAGTTGTACGGAGATCTCCGCGAGCGCCGCGAGCCGGCGTTCCAGGCTGGGGTGCGTGGAGAACAGGGTGGCCATCGCCGTGCCGGGCTTGAGGGCGGGGGTGAAGAAGAACGCGTTGAACGCCTGGGCGGTCCGCAGGTCCTCGGTGGGGATGCGGGCGATGTCCCCGGTGACCTTCGTCAGCGCCGAGGCCAGCGCGGAGGGCTTCCCCGTCAGCATCGCCGCGGCGCGGTCGGCGGCCAGTTCGCGGTAGCGCGACAGCGCCCGGATGAGCAGGAAGCTGACGGCGTAGACGAGGGCGGAGACCGCCATGACGGCCATGAAGACGACGGCGGTGTTCTGGTCCCGCTGGTCGCGTCCGCTGAACAGCTGGGAGTAGAACGCGAAACGGACGACGAGTCCGGCGATCACCCCGAGGAACGAGGCGATGGTGATCACCGCGACGTCGCGGTGCGCGACGTGGGAGAGCTCGTGGGCGAGGACGCCTTCGAGCTCCTCCGTTTCCAGACGGCGCATCAGTCCGGTGGTCACGCAGACCACGGCGTGGTCGGCGTTACGGCCGGTGGCGAAGGCGTTGGGCAGGTCCATGCCCGAGAGGGCCACCCGGGGTTTGGGCATGTCYGCCGTGGCGCACAGCCGGTCGATCACCCCGTGCAGCTGCGGTTGTTCCTCAGGGGTGACGAAGCGGCCGTGCATCGCGTACAGCGCGATCCTGTCGGAGTACCAGAACTGTGCGGCGAGCATGGCGGCGGCGATGACGACCACCAGGACGACGGACTTGAGCAGCACGATCAGCGCGGCGATGAACACCACGTACACCAGCCCGAGCAGGAACATGGTGACCGCCATGCGGGCGGTCAGCTGCCGGTCGGGCTCGAAGCGGCTGCGCACCGTCATCACCTCGGGGTCAGGCCCTCGTCATACCGGCAGTGCCGTACCGGAATCCGCATGATCATGATGTCGCCTCCTGCCCGACGGGCCGTTCGGGGCATCGGGCGCCCCGGGCCCTCCACCGCCGCCGGGGCGGACGCAGTCGGCAGCCGTGCTTCACCCGGCCCGCGCGGCCGGCAGGGTGGCGTCCTCCGGCGCACCGAGGCGATCAGCTCGTCCAGGACACCCGCACGGGCCTGCATCTACTCAGTATTGTCCCGGGCACGCCGCATTGCCAGGCCGGCATCGCCCTCGCCCGTCTCCTCACCGAACGGGTTCGGTTCGTACGGTCCGACCGGGCCGCTGGGCTCTGCGCACGCCGCATGCCGCATGCCGACCGGTAGCCGACCGGTAGCGGACCGGCGCAGCGCGCGCCCCCGGACCTCACGACGTCGGGCTCGCCCCGAGATGGCGCTCCAGCCAGCGGGCGGCGGCGCGTCGGTAGGTGCGGCGGTTGTCCGCCCGGAGGAATTCGTGGCCTTCGTTGCGGAGCACCAGCAGTTCCGCGGGCAGCCCGCGGTCGCGGGCGGCGCCGACGAACTGCTCCGATTCGGTCGGCGGGACGTTGGTGTCGTGCTCGCCGTGGACCGCCAGGACGGGAACGCGCAGCTCGTGGACGCGGCTCATCGGGGACAGGGCGCGCAGCAGCTCCCGGTCCCGTTCGGGGTGCCCGTACTTGGCGGCCGCGGACTGGGCGATCCACGGTTCCGTGCCGGCGAAGAACGTGTCGAAGTCCGACATCCCGCAAACGGCCACTCCGGTGCGGAACAGCTCCGGATGCCAGACCAGCGAGGCCATCGTCAGGTAGCCGCCGTACGAGCGCCCCATGACCCCCAGCCGCAGGGGGTCGGCGTATCCGAGCGACACCACGTGGGCTGCGCAGTCGGCGACGTCGTCGATCGCCGCGAACCGGCCGGCGCCGAGGTCGGCGTCGACGAAGGACCGTCCCCAGCCGGACGAGCCCCGGACGTCGGGAGCGAAGACGTCCAGACCCCGGCTGAGGAGTTCGTGGTAGAGCGGGTTGAACACCGGCCGCTCCTGTTCCTCCGGACCTCCGTGGAGGTGGATCACGCACGGGGCCGGACGGCCCGGGTCCCGGTCCGGCGTCCGGTAGTACCAGCCGCCCAGCATCAGCCCGTCCCGGGCCCGGCAGCGCAGCGGCACCGGGCGTACGGGGGGCCGGCCGGGCGGGGCCGCCTCCTCGTCGCGCGCCGACCAGGGGGCGCGTACGGGGGTGCCGCCACCGGCCAGTTCCCAGATGCCGGGCCTGCGGAGCGAGCCCGACAGGGCCGCGAACGCCGCGCCGCGGCCCACGGCCATGCGGGTCACCACCTCGTGGGGCAGCTCCGGGCGGTGATGCGGTCCGGAGTCGCCCTCGCCTTCCGCGCCCGCGGTGGGCAGAGCGATGCTCTGCAGTTCGCTGGCGCCGTGGACGTTCCAGGCGACCAGGCCCCACCGCCCGTGGTCGGGGACGGTCAGCAGGTCGAGGGCGGACCCTTCACGCTCGGCCGCGACGAAGATGCCCCGGGAGGCGCCGTCCTCGTCCAGCCGGACCCCCAGGAGGGCCGCGTACTCCCGTTCCCAGTCGCTGCGCAGCCACAGGGTGCACGCGTCGGGAGAGAACCGGCCGATCCACGGGTCCCCGTCGGCGACCCGCAGCGCGCAGGTGGTGCGGCCCGACGCGGTGTCCAGTACGAGGCCCTCGCGGTGGCCGCGCGGGCCCCGGCGCAGCAGTGCGAACCGGCCGTCCGCGGTCATGTCGCAGACCCGCAGGGAGGCGGCTCCCCGTTCGCTGAACAGCAGGACCGGGGCGTTCGTGCCGTCCGGGTCGATGAGGTAGGCGGCCAGCCCGCCGCCCGGCGCCGGTCCGATACCCGGCGCCAGCCCGCCGCCCGGCGCCGGTCCGATACCCGGTGCCGGCGCGGCATCCGGCACCCGTCCCGCATCCGGCACCCGTCCGGCATCCGCTCGGCTGCCGGCGCCCGGAGCGAGCAGCCCCGTACGGGGGGCGGATGCCGGTCGGCCGGACCGGGGTGCGGCGCCTTTGCCGAGGAGGGTCGCGGATCCTCCGCGTTCGGTCCAGGCCTCCCCCGCGCCCCCCACCGGGGCCGTGGCCTCGGACACCGCGAGCCGTTCCGATGCGTCCCGCGAGAGGTGCCCGGGCCCGCTGTGCTCGGCGACCGCCTCCGACGACCAGGCGATCGTGACGGCGAGGGCGGAACCGTCGCGGGTCCAGGATCCGAGGTGAGCGGTGCCGCCCGCCTCGGCGCCGGCGAGCACGCGGCGGCCGGTCCCGTCGGGGCGCACCGCCAGGACCCGGGTGTGCTCGCCGCCGCCCGGGGCCGAGGTGTACGCGATCCAGCGCCCGTCGGGGGACCACGACACCTCGGTCACCGGGTCGGGGTCGGCGTCGAGGACGTGGGCCTCGGCGCTCCGGGCCGGCCCGCTCCACAGTTGCGGGACCCCTGCCCGGTCGCAGATGAACGCCACGTTCTCGCCGGTGGGGTCGGCCGCGGGATACCAGCATCCGTGGGCGGTGAGCAGGGCCGGCGGATCGCCGTGGTGGTCGTCCGGCACGTATACGGGCGCGGGCGCCGGTACGGGGACTTCGGACGTGCCGGAAGACGGAGCCGTCGGCTTCGTACGGTCCAGGGGCATGGCAGCCTCTCTCAGCCTCTCTCCGCTTCGCCGGGGCCGCGCCTCCGGCAGGCCGTCGCGGATCAGTGAATGCCGTGCACCTGCAGCCAGATCTCCAGCGAAGCCACCTGCCACAGCGTGCCGGCTCCCCGCTTGGCGCGGTGGCGGTCGGGTTCCGCCAGCAGTGCGGCCACGTGCCGCTGGTCGAAGATCCCGCGCCGGCGCGCCTCCGGTGCGGTGAGGGCCTCCCGTACGCGGGCCAGCACCGGCCCGGCCATCTGCCGGATCCCCGGCACGGGGAAGTAGCCCTTGGGGCGGTCCACGACCTCCAGGGGCAGGACCTTGCGGCCGATGTCCTTGAGCACGGCCTTGCCGCCCTGGTCCACTTTGAGCTCGGGGGGGCAGGCGGCGGCGAGTTCGACGAGCTCGTGGTCCAGGAACGGCACGCGTGCCTCCAGGCCCCAGGCCATCGTCATGTTGTCGACCCGCTTGACCGGGTCGTCGGGCATGAGCGCGTGGACATCCATCCGCAGGGCCGCGTCGAGGGAGGTTGCGGCGCCGCGGGCGGCCATGTGGGCGCGGACGAACTCCATGGAGGCGTCGTGGGCCGCGGCGACGGCCGGGTCCAGCATGGCGATGACCTCGTCGTGCGTCCGGTCGAAGTACGCGTCGGCGTACGCCGCGGGCGCGCCCTCCCGAGTGGCCGAGGCGATCGGCGGGTACCAGTGGTAGCCGGCGAACACCTCGTCCGCTCCCTGGCCGCAGAGCACCACCTTGACGTCCTTGGCGACCTGCTCGGACAGCAGGTGGAACGCCACGGCGTCGTGGCTGACCATCGGCTCGCTCATGGCTCCGATCGCGCCTTCCAGTGCGGTGGGGAGCCGGCTGGTGGGGATCACGAACTTGTGGTGGTCGGTCGAGAACGTGCGGGCGATGAGGTCGGAGAACCGGAATTCGTCGCCGTCCTCCCCCTTCTCCGCTTCGAATCCCATCGCGAAGGTGGGGAGGTCGGAACCTTCCAGCCCCTCCTCCGCCAGCAGGGCCACGATCAGGCTGGAGTCCAGGCCTCCCGAGAGCAGCACGCCGACGGGGACGTCGGCGACCATGCGCCGCCGCACCGCCGTGCGCAGCGCGTCGTGCACCGCGTCGCGCCACAGCGCCGGGTCCGTGCCGAACGCGGAGTGCCGGGTGTAGGAGGGCTGCCAGTAGCAGTGGTCGTGGTGGGTGCCGTCCCGCTCCACGACCCGGACGGTGGCCGGCGGGATCTTGCGCACTCCGGCCAGTACGGTCCTGGGCGCCGGTACCGTGCCGTGCCAGCTCAGGTACTGGTGGAGCGCCACCGGGTCGAGGGAGGTGTCGACTCCCCCGCCCGCCAGAAGGGCCGGAAGGGTGGAGGCGAAGCGGAGCCGGTGGGCGTCCTGGGTGACGTACAGGGGCTTGATGCCCAGGCGGTCACGGCCGAGCACGACGCGGCCCGTGTCGTGCTCCACGATGGCGAAGGCGAACATGCCGACGAGGCGGTCCACGCATTCCAGGCCCCACTGTGCGTACGCCTTGACGAGCACCTCCGTGTCGGAGTCGGAGAAGAACCGGTATCCGATGTCTTCGAGCCGGCCGCGCACCATGCGGTGGTTGTAGATGCAGCCGTTGAAGACCACCGTCAAGCCGAGCCGGGCGTCGGTCATGGGCTGGGCACCCCGGTCCGAGAGGTCGATGATCTTCAACCGCCGGTGCCCCAGGGCGACCGCCCCCTGCGACCACGCGCCCCGGCCGTCGGGCCCGCGCGATTCCAGCGTGTCGGCCATGCGTTCGACCGCGGCGAGGTCGGGACGGCCGCCGTCGAAGCGCACCTCCCCGCTCAAGCCGCACATGGGGCGCCTGCCGATCCGTCGGCACGCACAAGCGTTCCCCGTACTGCTCTCGTTCCCGAGGGCCCGGCCACGTCCGCCATATGTTCCTTCGCTCCCGTGCCGTTCGGCCCGCACCGTGCGGGCTGAACGGCGTCTGCCCGATCGTCCGCTCCCCAAGCCCGGGGGCCGCGTCCCCGATGGCGGGGACCGGCGTACGCGCGCCGCGGAGGCGCCGCACACCCGGCGGCCGGCACGCCCACGACCCTGTCCACGACGACACCCCCACTTATGCCCCTCCAGCTCACGGATCCACGCGGCCTCCGATGGACCACCCGACCGGCGCACGGAGCCGGCGCGCACGTCCGCGTCCGCGTCCGGAGCCGAACCCCGTCTCCTGCGGCGGGCAGTCCCCCCTGGATGCCGACCGTCGGGACCCCGCAACGGCCTGCTGACCAGCGCCGCCCTCGCGGCCGGTCGCCCCGACCGGAACCCGCTCTTGGCGGATCGCACAGACACACATCGCGACCTGCGGAGATGCCGCTCGTTACCGCTGGTCTTACGGGGGGTTATGGTCGTCCGGTCACGGACGGCGATCGGTCGTCCGTTCAACCCGGAGGAACCGACATGACTGATCTGAACTCACTGCGGGCAAGCCTTGCGTCAGGTGAGCACGAGTTCGCCGACACCCTGGCCTTCGTCGCCGCGCATTACGCGTATCAGCCGCAGGCGTTCCGCAACGGGGAACTGGAAAATGCCGCGGGTGAGAACGAGGGTTCCTGCAAGACGCTGGGCCTGGCCCTGCTGGAGGGGCTGAGCGACCACGAGGCGCTGCTGGCCTTCGGTGAGCACTACCGCAGTGTGCTGGCGACGCCGAACGACACCGACCACGGCAACATTCGCAACCTCATCACCCATGGCCTGGATGGGGTGAGCTTCGCCGGGCAGCCGTTGTCCCGCAAGAGCTGAACGGCGAAACCCGGGCGCCGGAGGCCGGGGCCCCGGACTTCGAGCCGTCGACGGCGAGCACCGCCGACTCGGCCAGGCCGGCCTCGGCGCAGCGGCCGAGCACCAGCCAGTCGCGGAGTTCAGTGGGCTAAGGGTTGTCCCGTAACTGCTGGTCACAGGTGAGATGATCTTGGTGTGGCTGGTGTGATCACGGCGTCGGAGCCGTCTTGGATAGCCCCGTTCACGGGGCTGAGTCCGCGCTGTTTCGGGAAGCTGGTGACCGTTTTGCGGCGCG
>NZ_JBFRER010000141.1:0-18932 GCF_052114405.1 Streptomyces sp. M-16
GACCGGGGGCGGCCCCGCCGCCACGCCCGTGCCGGACCCGTCACGCGCGGGGCCCCCGGATCGCTCGGACGGGTGAAGGGAGAAACGGGGAGCGGGGAGCGGGGAGCGGGGAACGGTCAGCCCGCGCGCAGTGACATCGTCATCGCCTCGACCGCGAGCAGGGGCGCCACGTTCCGGTCGAGGGCCTGGCGGCAGGCGATGATCGCCTCGATGCGCCGCAGGGTGCGCTCGGGGCCCGAGGCCCGCGCGACCCGGTCGAGGTCCGGCCGTACGTCCTCGTTGGCGATGGCCAGGTTCGAGCCGAGCTGCAGGGCCAGGACGTCCCGGTAGAAGCCCGTGAGCTCGGTCAGGGCCAGGTCGAGGCTGTCGCGCTGGGTACGGGTGCGGCGGCGCTTCTGGCGGTCTTCGAGCTCCTTCATCACACCGGCCGTGCCCCGGGGCATGCGGCCGCCCGCGCCCGCTCCGGCGCCGAGGGCGGCCCGCAGCTCCTCGGTCTCCTTGACGTCGACCTCCTCCGCCCTCTGCTTGGCGTCCTCACCGGCGGCGTCGACCAGCTCCTGCGCGGCCTTGAGGCAGCCGCCCACGTCGTCCACCCGCAGCGGCAGCTTGAGCACGGTGGCCCTGCGCGTCCGGGCGGACTCGTCGGTGGCGAGCCGCCGCGCCCGGTCGATGTGGCCCTGGGTCGCGCGGGCGGCGTTGGCGGCGGCGGCGGGCTCGACCCCGTCCCTGCGCACCAGCAGGTCGGCGACGGCCGCGACCGAGGGGGTGCCCAGGGTCAGGTGCCGGCAGCGGGAGCGGATGGTGGGCAGCACGTCCTCCAGCGAGGGCGCGCACAGCAGCCACACCGTTCGCGGAGCGGGCTCCTCCACCGCCTTCAGCAGGACGTTCCCGGCGCCTTCGGTGAGCCGGTCGGCGTCTTCCAGGACGATGACCTGCCAGCGCCCCACGGCCGGGGAGAGCTGGGCCCGGCGCACCAGGTCCCGGGTCTCCTTCACGCCGATGGACAGCAGGTCGGTACGGACGATCTCCACGTCGGCGTGGGTGCCGACCATGGTGGTGTGGCAGCCGTCGCAGAACCCGCAGCCGGGCTCGCCGCCGAGCGCCCGGTCGGGGCTGACGCACTGGAGCGCCGCCGCGAAGGCGCGGGCGGCGGTGGCCCGGCCGGAGCCGGGCGGGCCGGTGAACAGCCAGGCGTGGGTCATCTTGGACGAGGGCGGCGGCGGGGCCCCGTCCGAGGCGGCGGTGACGAGCGCGTCGGCGTCCCGCGCGGCGGCGGCCAGCTGCGTCTGCACGCGCTCCTGCCCCACCAGGTCGTCCCACACGGGCATCCCGCCCACCGCCTTTCCCTACGCCGCCCGCGCACTCACGCCCGGCGCCGTGCCGTCCTGCTCTGTCCCTCGCCCGGCTGTCCCGCGCGTCCCGATCACATTGTGGCGTGCGCCACCGACAGTCCCGGATCAGCGGCGGCGCGGGCCGCCCCCGCCGCGTCGGCCGTCCTCGCCGTCCTCCTCGTCCCCGCGCGGCCCCAGCAGCTCGTCGGCCAGGGTCGGCAGGTCGTCCATCGGAGTGGCCTCGGCCCAGTCGGACGGGGCCCGGCGCGGCCGGCCGTCGTCCCCGACGACCGGGAGCTCACGGGTCACGTCGTTCCCGGAGTCCCGGAAGATGCCGGGCGGAACCCGGTCGGCCGGGCTCTCCTGCGAGTGACGGACCGTCGGCCGGGTGGCCGGTGCGGAGGGCGGCGCCGTACGCGCCGACGCGCCCCGGGCGTCCGGACCACCCGCCGGCCCGTCGGGGCGTACGGACGGCAGCACGGCCGTCTCGTCCGCCGCCGGGTCGATCTTGGGGACCGGGACGGTCTCGGTGATGTCGTCGGGCCGCAGGGCCCGCTTGATCCGCGGGGTCTCGACGGTGACGGCGTCGTTCGGGTGAGGCTCCTTGCGCATCGGGACCTTCCGTCCCGGGCCGGCGGCCGGCGCCGCCTGCGCGGCGGTCGACGCGGACGAAGCGGATGAAGCAGACGAAGCGGTGGATGCGGACGAAGCGGCCGCGGCCGCCGAAGCCGCCGCCGCGGCGGCCGCCGAGGCCTCCGCCAGCCGGCGCGCCTCCTCGGCCCGCAGCAGCGCCTCCTCGGCGCGGCGCTGCTTCTCCAGCCGCCGTGCCTCCGCCTCCGCGCGCAGCCGGGCCGCCTCGGCCTCCTCCAGCCGGAGCCGCTCCTGCTCGGCGGCGCGGGCCTTCTCCTCGGCCTCGGCGCGCAGCCGCTCGGCCTCGGCGCGGGCGCGCGCCTCCTCGGCGGCGCGCAGCCGCTCTTCCTCCGCCTTGCGGGCGGCTTCCTCCTCGGCGAGCCGGCGCGCCTCGGCGGCCTCCGCCTCGGCCTTGATCCTGGCCTCCTCGGCCTCCCGGGCCAGGCGGGCCTCCTCCTCGGCCTTCAGCCGGGCTTCCTCCGCCTTGCGGGCGGCCTCTTCCTCGGCCTTGCGCCGGGCCTCCTCCTCCGCGAGCCGCCGGGCCTCGATCTGCGCCGCGACCTCGGCCTCCGAGAGCGGCAGCATCCGGTCCAGGCGGTGGCGTACGACGGTGGTCACCGAGCCCGGGTCCTGTCCGGCGTCGACGACGAGGTAGCGCCCGGGGTCGGACGCGGCGAGGGTCAGGAACCCGGCCCGTACCCGCTGGTGGAACTCCGTCGGCTCCGACTCCAGCCGGTCCGGCGCCTCCGTGAACCGCTCCCGGGCGGTCTCCGGGGACACGTCGAGCAGCACGGTCAGGTTCGGGACCAGGCCGTCGGTGGCCCAGCGGGAGATCCGGGCGATCTCGGTCGGGGAAAGGTCCCGGCCGGCGCCCTGGTAGGCGACCGAGGAGTCGATGTAGCGGTCGGAGATGACCACCGCGCCCCGCTCCAGGGCGGGCCGGACCACCGTGTCCACGTGCTCGGCGCGGTCGGCGGCGTACAGCAGCGCCTCGGCGCGGTTGGACAGCCCGGCGGACGAGATGTCGAGGAGGATCGAGCGGAGCCGCTTGCCGACCGGGGTGGCACCCGGTTCGCGCGTCACGACGACCTCGTGGCCCTTGCCCCGTATCCAGTCGGCCAGGGCCTCCACCTGGGTGGACTTCCCGGCTCCGTCGCCGCCCTCCAGGGCGATGAAGAACCCGGTCGCCGACGGGGCCTGCTGCGGCTCGCCGCCGCGCAGCGCCTCGCGCAGGTCGCGCCGCAGCGGTACCCCTCCGCGGTCGTCGGCCTTGGCCAGCACCACCACGGCGACGGGCAGCAGCAGCGCGCCGAGCAGCATCAGGGTGAAGGCCGCGCCGCCGTGCGAGAAGACGACCTCGCCGCCGGTCAGCCGGTGCGGTCCGATCGCGGCGGCCAGCAGCGGGGCGCCGACGGCGCCGACCGCCACGGCGACCCGGACGACGGCCTGCAGGTGCGCGGTGACCCGGGCCCGGCGGAACTCCTCGGTCTCCTGGTCCAGCAGGGTGTGCCCGGCATTGGCCGCGACGCCCGCGGCGGTGCCCGCGAGCAGCGCCAGGAACACCACGGTCGCCGTGTCCGGGACCAGCCCGCTCAGCAGCAGCGCGAGCCCGGCCACCGCGATCGCCAGGGCCAGCAGCCGGCGCCGGGACAGTCCGGGCAGCACCTTGTCGGCCTGGGTCGCGCGGATGCCCAGGCCGGTTCCGCCGACGAGGGCGAGCACCAGCAGGGCGTACGCGGACGGGCCGCCGCCCAGGTCGAAGGCGTGCAGCACGGCCACGGAGGCGGCACCGGCCACGGCGGCGGCAACGGCGGCACAGGCCAGGACGAACAGCCGGATCGAGCCCGTACGCCCCTTCTCGGGCCGCTCGCCCACCCGGGGGGCCCGCAGCCCCTCCAGCGGGGAGCGCGGCCTCGGGGTCTTCACGGCGGGCAGCGCCAGCGGCAGCAGCAGCGAGACGGACGCGGCGAACAGGCCGGCGGCCACGTACGAGCCCAGCGCCGACGGGTTCGCGGCGAACCAGTCCACGCCGAGGCCCAGCGCCCGCCCGACCAGGGTCGCGGCGAGCAGCGCGGCGGCAGCGGCGGGCAGCGCCGCGAACGCCGTGCGCAGCGTGAGGCGCCGCAGCGCGTCGAGGTGGTCGGGGAGCGGCCGTACGGTCGCCCCCTCCGGCGGCGGCGCGGGGAGCAGCGCGGGCGCGGCGCTCTCCTTGGCCAGGGTCCACACGCGCTCGGCGGCGCCGGAGACGAAGACGGTGGCGAGCAGCGCGGTGGTGGCGTGGGCCGGGATCCAGTCGAGCCACAGCGGGGCGACGACGAACAGCCCGATCCGCAGCCCGTCGGCCCCGGCCATCGTCCAGCGGCGGTCGAGCCTGCCCGCGGGGGCCATCAGCTGCGACAGCGGCCCGAGCAGGACCGCGCCGAACAGGACGGTGGCGAGGATCCGCACGGCGAACACGGCGGCGACGGCGAAGGCCGCGCCCCGGTAGCCGCCGCCGAACGGGCCGTCCGCGCCGGCCGTGACGGCCGCCTGGAGGGTCAGCAGCACCAGGACCAACAGGGCCAGGGCGTCGCCGATGCCGCTCACCAGTTGGGCGCTCCACAGCCGGCGGAGCCCGGGGGTGCGCAGCAGGGCGCGCACCGCTCGCTCGCGGGAATCCGCGGCTAGGGCTTCGTCGTAGGTGGGGTTCTCGGAGGCGGTCACGACCGTTGGCTGCTCGGCTCGCGTCATCCGCCCAGCCTATCCGCTGTGCTTGACCGTTGCGGTGGCCTGTGGACGGGGCCGGGTGTGACCCCGCACCCACCCGGGGCGCCTCCCCGGGTGCGCCCGAGGGCCCCGCGCGGACGCACGGGGCCCTCGGGCGCACCACGGCGGCACCGCCGTGTCACAGGGCACCGCCCTGCCACGGCCCTGCCGTACCGGCTAGTCGTCGGACGGCGCCGGAGCCGCCGCCGCCTTCTTCGCGGCGGCCGTCGTCTTCTTCGCGGCGGCGGTGGTCTTCTTCGCCGTCGTCGTCTTCTTCGCCGCGGCGGCCTTCGTCGCCGTCGCCTTCTTCGCCGGTGCCTTCTTGGCGGGCGCCTTCTTCACGGCCTTCTTCGCGGTCTTCTTCGCCGGGGCCTTCGCCCGCTTCTCCGCGAGGAGCTCGTAGCCGCGCTCCGGGGTGATGGTCTCGACGTCGTCGTCCCGCCGCAGCGTCGCGTTCGTCTCGCCGTCCGTCACGTAGGGCCCGAAGCGGCCGTCCTTGACGACCACCGGCTTCTCGCTCACCGGGTCCGTGCCCAGTTCCTTCAGCGGGGGCTTGGCCGCGGCCCGGCCCCGCTGCTTGGGCTGCGCGTAGATGGCGAGCGCCTCGTCCACGGTGATGGAGAAGAGCTGGTCCTCGGTCTCCAGCGACCGCGAGTCCGTGCCCTTCTTCAGGTACGGGCCGTAGCGGCCGTTCTGCGCCGTGATCTCCACGCCCTCCGCGTCCGCGCCGACCACGCGCGGCAGCGACATCAGCTTCAGGGCCTCGTCGAGGGTGACCGTGTCGAGGGACATCGACTTGAAGAGGGAGGCGGTGCGCGGCTTGACCGCGTTCTTGCCCGTCTTCGGCGTGCCCTCGGGCAGGATCTCCGTCACGTAGGGGCCGTAGCGGCCGTCCTTCGCGACGATCTGGTTCCCGCTGACCGGGTCCGCGCCCAGCTCGAATTCACCGCTCGGCTTCGCGAACAGCTCCTGCGCGTACTCGACCGTCAGCTCGTCCGGAGCCAGGTCGTCGGGCACGTCGGCGCGCTGGTGGCCCTCGGCGTCCTTCTCGCCCCGCTCGACGTACGGGCCGTAGCGGCCCACGCGCAGCACGATGCCGTCGCCGACCGGGAAGGAGGAGATCTCCCGGGCGTCGATCGCGCCCAGGTCCGTGACCAGCTCCTTCAGGCCACCGAGGTGGTCGCCGTCGGCGGGCACGACCTCCGAGGCTTCCTCGGAGCCGAAGTAGAACCGCTTCAGCCACGGCACGGACTGGGYCTCGCCCCGCGCGATGCGGTCGAGGTCGTCCTCCATCTTCGCGGTGAAGTCGTAGTCGACGAGCCGCCCGAAGTGCGTCTCCAGGAGGTTCACGACGGCGAACGACAGGAAGGACGGGACGAGTGCCGTGCCCTTCTTGAAGACGTAGCCGCGGTCGAGGATCGTGCCGATGATCGACGCGTACGTCGACGGGCGGCCGATCTCGCGCTCTTCCAGCTCCTTGACCAGCGAGGCCTCGGTGTAGCGGGCCGGCGGCTTGGTCGAGTGGCCGTCGGCCGTGATCTCCTCGGCCGTCAGCGCGTCGCCCTCGGCGACCTGCGGCAGCCGCTTCTCGCGGTCGTCGAGCTCGGCGTTCGGGTCGTCGGCGCCCTCGACGTAGGCCTTCATGAAGCCGTGGAAGGTGATCGTCTTGCCGGAGGCGCTGAACTCGGCGTCGCGTCCGTCGGCGGCCCGGCCGCCGATCTTGACGGTGACGGAGTTGCCGGTCGCGTCCTTCATCTGGGAGGCGACGGTCCGCTTCCAGATGAGCTCGTACAGGCGGAACTGGTCGCCGCTCAGACCCGTCTCGGCCGGGGTGCGGAAACGATCACCCGAGGGACGGATCGCCTCGTGCGCCTCCTGCGCGTTCTTGACCTTGCCGGCGTAGACGCGCGGCTTCTCCGGCAGGTAGTCGGCCCCGTAGAGCTGGGTGACCTGCGCCCGCGCCGCCGACACCGCGGTGTCGGAGAGCGTGGTGGAGTCCGTACGCATGTAGGTGATGAAGCCGTTCTCGTACAGCTTCTGCGCCACCTGCATCGTCGCCTTCGCGCCGAAGCCCAGCTTGCGCGAGGCCTCCTGCTGGAGCGTCGTCGTACGGAACGGGGCGTACGGGGAGCGGCGGTACGGCTTCGACTCGACCGACCGGACGGCGAAGGCGGTGTCCGCCAGCGCGACGGCGAGCGCCCGGGCGTTCGCCTCGTCGAGGTGCAGCACCTCGCTCTTGAGCCGGCCGTTCGAGCCGAAGTCGCGGCCCTGCGCCACGCGCTTGCCGTCCACCGCGTTCAGGCGGGCGACCAGCGTCGAGGGGTCGGAGGCGTCACCGGCGCGGCCGGTGGCGAAGGTGGCGGTCAGGTCCCAGTACTCGGCGGAGCGGAAGGCGATGCGCTCGCGCTCCCGCTCGACGACGAGACGGGTGGCCACCGACTGCACGCGGCCCGCCGACAGCTTCGGCATGACCTTCTTCCACAGGACCGGCGAGACCTCGTAGCCGTAGAGGCGGTCGAGGATGCGGCGGGTCTCCTGGGCGTCGACCATGCGCTGGTTGAGCTCGCGCGGGTTGGCGACGGCGTCGCGGATCGCGTCCTTGGTGATCTCGTGGAAGACCATCCGGTGGACGGGGACCTTGGGCTTGAGGACTTCCTGCAGGTGCCACGCGATGGCTTCGCCCTCGCGGTCCTCATCGGTGGCGAGGAAAAGTTCGTCGGACTCGGCCAGCAGGTCCTTGAGCTTCCTGACCTGCGCCTTCTTGTCCGCGTTGACGACGTAGATCGGCTGGAAGTCGTGCTCGACGTCCACGCCGAGGCGGCGGACCTCGCCGGTGTACTTGTCGGGGACCTCGGCCGCGCCGTTGGGGAGGTCGCGAATGTGCCCGACGCTCGCCTCGACGACGTATCCGGGGCCGAGGTAGCCCTTGATCGTCTTCGCCTTGGCAGGGGACTCGACGATGACGAGTCGGCGGCCGCCCTTTGCGGTCTCGCTAGTCGGGGACAACTTGGCTCTTCTCTCCGGTCGGCACTCGGTCGCGGTACGGCGACGCTGCGGAGTGTGACGGTACAACCCGCACCCGTGTCAAACGGCACAAGCCCGCAACGGCCACTCGAACGGTAACCCGACAAGTGCCGTTTCTGCCGCCCGGATGCGTCGGCCGCCCCCTACCGATCACCGCGCAGGGTGGCCGGAGGGCCGTCTGGCCCCGCCCCCCGACCCGCCGCGACGTCGGGTTTCACACCCCCGCGGAGATCATCGCGGGACGCCGCCTCAGAAGCGCTGGAGGCACCAGACCCCGAGGGCCAGGGACACCGCTCCGGACAGCAGTGCCAACGGTACGGCCACGACGGGGCGCACTCCCTCGGCCACCGGCGCGCGACGCAGTGCGCGCGCCCCGGTCCAGGCCAGCAGAGCGGCCCCGAACAGCAGGAACACGGCCGCTGCGAAGATCGCCGGACCGCGTTCCATGCCGTTCCCCTTTTCCCCTCGGGCCGCTCGGGAATCCCCCCGGATCCCGTTGCCCGGGAGCCTGCCAGCCGTGGGGAGACAGCAGGCGAACCCCGGGTTACATCACGGCGACGGAGGACCGCGCGGGCCCCGCTAGCCGGCGGCCGGCCCCGGCACGGGATCCAGGAAACCCTGCTCGACCAGCATCCGGATCGCCTCCGGCGTCCGGTCCCGCAGGACGACCGGATCCTCCTCCACCAGCTGGGCGATCGCGTCCAGGATCCGGCCCGCACTGAGTGACCCGTCGCACACTCCGGCGAAGCCCGCCCCGACCGTGTCGACCTTGGTGGCGCGGCGCATGCCGCGGTGCTGCCGGAGCACCACGTGCTCCGGGTCCTCCGCCCCGGGCGCGCCGACCTGCTCCTGGACGACCTCCTCGGTGAGCTGGAAGTACCCCGCCAGCAGGGCCGCGTCGTCGTGCTCGCGCAGGTAGTCCTGGCGGGCGAAGTGGGCCACGACGGCGTCGCCGAGCGACTGCTCCACCGAGTGCGGCCACTCCTCGACCACGATCGAGGGCTCGGCGGCCGCGGTGCGGCGCAGGGTGATCCACCCGAAGCCGACGGCCTTGGTCTTGCGCGCCTCGAACTCGTCCAGCCAGTCCTCGTAGCGCCGCGCGTACTCGGCCGGGTCGGTGCGGTGGTCGCCCCCGTCGCGCAGCCACAGCTCCGCGTACTGCGTCACGTCCTGCACGTCCCGCTGCACGATCCAGGCGTCGCAGCCGCGCGGCACCCAGGAGCGGACCCGGTCGTGCCAGTCCTCGCCCTCCACGTGCTGCCAGTTCCCGAGGAACTGCGCGTACCCGCCCGGGTTGAGGTGGGCGCCGGCCTGCTGGACCAGGGTCCGGCAGAGGTCGTCACCGCCCATCCCGCCGTCGCGGTAGGTGAGCCGGGCGCCGGGCGAGATCACGAAGGGCGGGTTGGACACGATCAGGTCGTACGTGGCCTCGCCGACGGGCTCGAACAGGGATCCGGCGAGCAGCTCCGCCTCCGGCGCCCCGGACAGCGCGAGCGTCAGACGGGTGAACTCCAGCGCGCGCGGGTTGACGTCGGTGGCGGTGACCCGGGTGGCGTGCTGGGCGGCGTGCAGCGCCTGGATGCCCGAGCCGGTGCCCAGGTCGAGGGCCGATCCGACGGGGACGCGGACGGTGATCCCGGCCAGGGTGGTGGAGGCCCCGCCCACGCCGAGGACCACCCCCTCCTCGTGGCTGCCGATGCCGCCGGCCCCGCCGACGGCGCAGCCGAGGTCCGAGACGATGAACCAGTCCTCGCCGTCCGGGCCCCCGTACGGGCGGACGTCGACGGTGGCGCGGACGGTGTCCTCGCCGTCGGCGGCTTCCTCCCGGCGCAGCCAGCCGTCGGCGAGCGCGTCCTCGACGGGCAGCGCGGCCGCGGCGTGCGCGTACGGCACCGGGCTCTGCAGGAGGAACAGCCGGACCAGGCTCGCGAGGGGACTGTCGCCGTGGCTGCGCGCGGCGCGCAGGGCGGGGACCGTCTCGCTGCGGGCGAGCGCGGCGTAGGCCGGGGCGCCGAGCAGGTCGAGCAGCCCGTCGGCGGTGAAGCCCGCGGCGAGCAGGGCGGTGCGGAGGGCGGCGGCCCGATCGGGCGTGGGGAGGCTGGTGGTACTCACGCGTCCATTGTGGCCGCTGGGGCCGCGGATCCGTGCGAGCCTCGGCGTACCGCCCGCCGCGCGCTGGCGGGGCGGACGGTACACGCTCGGCTACTTGGGGGCGCTGACCTGGCAGCCCTTCTGGGTGTAGATCACCTTGAGGCCGGTCGAGTTGAGCTTCTCCTTGCTCGCCGTCTCGTTGGCCGCGACCTCGGTGAGACCGCCGGCGACCTGCTGGAGGCCGTCCGCGAACTTCGCCTGGTCCTTCGGGTCGAGCGCGTCGATCTTCGTCTTGAGATCGGTGTAGCCCTTGGAGATCTCCCCGTAGCTCTTCACCACGGCCTGCTGGGTGGTGGCGCCGTCCTTGACCGGCGCCTCGCCCGCGGCCGTGAGCGCGCCGCCCATGGTCTTGTAGGCCTCGGACAGCGTCTGGAACGCGGCCGAGTCGGTCTTCTGGACCTCTTCGGGCTTGCTGCTCTGGCTGGCCACCCGCTTCAGCTCGTCATTGGTGGTCTTGATCTTGGTGAGCTCTGGCTCCCACTTGTCGCAGACCTTCTTGGCCCAGGCGTCGGCCTTCTTGTCGCCGTCGTCCCCACCGCCACAGCCGGACAGGACGAGCATCAGTACCGCACCGCCGGACACCGCGGCCGCAAGCTTCTTGTTCACCGGATTGGTCCCTTCGAAGGCTCTCGGCCGGAAGATACACGCCCTCCATCCGGGTACGCACAAAGGCGGACAGACGGCGCGTCAGTCCGCGCCGCCCGTCCGCCGTTCGGGCGCATCGTCGAGCCGGGTCCGGCCCGGGGGCCGGTGCCGACGCGCTCGGAGCGTCCGCAGGGTCAGGAAACCACCGCCGGATCGGCCGGCTGGGCCACCCTTTCGGCGGCCCCGCCGTCGCCGTCGTCGCCGACGGCGATGCCGCGGCGCTTGGACACGTAGACCGCGCCGACGATCACCGCGATGGCGAGGGCCGCGACCACGGCCCGCACGGTCGCGCTGGTGTCCTCGCCGTAGCTGAACTGGACGACAGCCGGGGCGATCAGCAGCGCCACCAGGTTCATGACCTTGAGCAGCGGGTTGATGGCCGGGCCCGCGGTGTCCTTGAACGGGTCGCCGACGGTGTCGCCGATGACGACCGCGGCGTGGGCCTCGCTGCCCTTGCCCCCGTGGTGGCCGTCCTCGACGAGCTTCTTCGCGTTGTCCCACGCGCCACCGGAGTTGGCGAGGAAGACCGCCATCAGGGTGCCGGTGCCGATGGCGCCCGCGAGGAACGAGCCGAGCGCACCGACGCCGAGCGAGAAGCCGACGGCGATCGGAGTGAGGACGGCGAGCAGGCCGGGCGTGGCGAGTTCGCGCAGCGCGTCCTTGGTGCAGATGTCCACGACGCGGCCGTACTCGGGCTTCTCGGTGTAGTCCATGATCCCGGGGTGCTCGCGGAACTGGCGGCGCACCTCGTAGACGACGGCGCCCGCGGAGCGGGAGACGGCGTTGATGGCCAGGCCCGAGAACAGGAACACGACGGCCGCACCGAGGATCAGGCCGACCAGGTTGTTGGGCTGGGCGATGTCCAGGCTGAGGTTCATCTCGCCCGCCTTGGCGCCGACCGACTTGACCGCCGTGGCGATCGCGTCGTTGTACGAGCCGAAGAGCGCGGCCGCGGCGAGCACGGCGGTGGCGATGGCGATGCCCTTGGTGATGGCCTTGGTGGTGTTGCCGACCGCGTCGAGGTCGGTGAGCACCTGGGCGCCCGCGCCCTCGACGTCGCCGGACATCTCGGCGATGCCCTGGGCGTTGTCGGAGACCGGCCCGAAGGTGTCCATGGCGACGATGACGCCGACGGTCGTCAGCAGACCGGTGCCGGCCAGGGCCACCGCGAAGAGCGCCAGCATGATCGAGGTGCCGCCGAGCAGGAAGGCCCCGTAGACGCCGAGGCCGATGAGGAGCGCCGTGTAGACGGCGGACTCCAGGCCGACGGAGATGCCGGCGAGGACCACGGTGGCGGGTCCGGTCAGCGAGGACTTGCCGATGTCCCGGACGGGACGGCGGTTGGTCTCGGTGAAGTAGCCGGTCAGCTGCTGGATCAGGGCCGCGAGGACGATGCCGATGGCGACGGCGACGACCGCCAGCACGCGCGGGTCCCCGGAGTGGCCGGAGATGGCGGCGTCCTCGACGCCGACAAGCTCCTTGTAGGTGGCCGGGAGGTACGCGTAGACGGCGATCCCGACCAGTACCAGGGAGATCACGGCGGAGATGAAGAAGCCGCGGTTGATCGCGGTCATGCCGCTGCGGTCCGAGCGCCGGGGCGCGACCGCGAAGATGCCGATCATCGCGGTGACGACGCCGATGGCGGGCACGATCAGCGGGAAGGCCAGGCCGAGGTCGCCGAAGGCGGCCTTGCCGAGGATCAGCGCGGCCACGAGGGTGACGGCGTAGGACTCGAAGAGGTCGGCCGCCATCCCCGCGCAGTCGCCGACGTTGTCGCCCACGTTGTCGGCGATGGTCGCGGCATTGCGCGGATCGTCCTCCGGAATGCCCTGCTCGACCTTGCCGACCAGGTCGGCGCCGACGTCGGCGGCCTTCGTGAAGATGCCGCCGCCCACGCGCATGAACATCGCGATGAGCGCGGCGCCGAGGCCGAAACCCTCCAGGACCTTGGGGGCGTCGGCGGCGTAGACCAGGACGACGCAGGAGGCGCCGAGCAGGCCGAGGCCGACGGTGAACATCCCGACGACACCGCCCGTACGGAAGGCGATCTTCATGGCCTTGTGGGCCACCTCGGTGAGGTCCTTGGCGGGCTCGCCCTCGGCCGGGGTGGCCTCCCGGGCGGCGGCCGCGACGCGCACGTTGGCGCGGACCGCGAGGCGCATGCCGATGTAGCCGGTGGCGGCCGAGAAGAGCGCGCCGACGAGGAAGAAGGCGGAACGTCCCGCCCGCTGCGTCCAGTCGTCGGCGGGGAGCAGGAAGAGCAGGAAGAACACCACGACGGCGAAGACGCCGAGGGTGCGCAGCTGGCGGCCGAGATAGGCGTTGGCGCCTTCCTGCACCGCCGCGGCGATCTTCTTCATGCTGTCCGTGCCCTCGTCGGCGGCGAGGACCTGGCGGACCAGGATCTGCGCGACGACCAGCGCGGCCAGTGCGACGCCCGCGATGACGAACACGATGAGCCGATTGTCATCGGTGAGTACTGCGGCTGCCAGATCATTGAAGCGATCCGGCGCGATAGGGGTGAAGAGCCCCGTCATTCGTCCTCCTTGACGTGATGAGCTCAAGATGTGGACGGATTGTAGGGAGCGCACCCGGATCAAAACAGTGGGCGTGAAACGGAATTGGCCTGCTCTTGCTCCTCAGCAATAGATCACGCCACTCCTTTACCCCCGAAAGAAGTAATGGGACAAAGGCATTGACAGGCGATCAGCACACTGCGGATGATCGGGATGATTTCCCGGAGAAATGAAAAAGGCCCTGCTCAGCAGGGCCTTGATAAAGATCGGAAGATACGACGGACCGCGTGCGCGGCGGGTCCAGCGGGGCTACGGGAGGTCCGACCCCCCGGAGACGGGCCAGCTCATCCGAATCGTTCCGCCGCCCTCCCCGGTGGTGACCGAGACGTCGTCGACGAGCCCGCTGATCACGGCGAGGCCCATCTCGTCCTCCCCGTCGGTGTCGGGGTCGAGGGCCGCGGCGATCCCGGACACGGAAGAACCGCCGGCCGGCCCGGGCACGTCGTCACCGACCTCGATGGAGAACGACTTCTCCTCCTCGGTCAGGACCACCCGGACGGGCGCGGTCAGCCCGCTGCTGCGGTGCAGTCCGACGGCACGGGAGCACGCCTCGCCCACGGCGAGGCGAACCTCGTCGAGGACGGCTTCCTCCACACCCGCCCGGCGCGCCACGGCGGCCGCGACCAGGCGGGCCGTCCGGACGTGTTCGGGCTGGGCGCTGAAGCGCAGTTCAACGGTGGCCATTGCATCCCCCTCGGACTACGGGCGTGCCTTGACAGGGGCCCGGACCACCCGAGGTCCGGTACCCCCGCTCCTCGTCGGCTCCCGTGCCGCCGGGGCGGCACTGGCCGGGAGCCGTCAGTCGGTGGCGTTGACGGCGTCTTCCACCGTGGTGTGGATCGGGAACACCTTGGTCAGACCGGTGATCCGGAAGATCTTCAGGATGCGCTCCTGGTTGCAGACCAGACGCAGCGAGCCCTCGTGCGCGCGCACGCGCTTGAGGCCTCCCACGAGCACACCGAGGCCGGTGGAGTCGAGGAAGTCCACTCGCTCCATGTCGACAACCAAGTGGTAGCTGCCGTCGTTCACCAACTCCACCAACTGCTCGCGCAGCTTGGGCGCGGTATACACATCAATCTCGCCACCGACCTCTACGACCGTGCGGTCGCCGACAGTGCGAGTCGACAGGGACAGGTCCACGGATCCTCCAGCACCTTGCTATCGAGCGGCGCCCCCCAGGGGCCTACCCCACCCGAAGGTAGGGGAGGGATCGGCTGCCGCGATGGCATTCAATCACTTACCGGCAGGCGCGCACGACGCCTTGGCTCCATTGTCCCGCACGCCGGTGACACACTCGGTTCCAATGGCCAACACTCACCGCCCCGGTCCGGCCACGGCCGCGGCGGACCCACGACCCACCCCCGGCACGGTCCTGGACCGTCTCTCAAGGGGGCCTTCCCGAGCTGCGCGCATCACCCATACGGAGCACTTGCCCCCTCGGGCGGGTCGTCATGCGGTCTGGCCCGACCGCATCCGAACGGATGTCGTGGCCGCCATCCGGGCCGCCGGGATCGAACATCCGTGGGAACACCAGGCAGCGGCCGCCGAGCACGCCCTGGACGGGGAATCCGTGGTCGTCGCCACCGGAACCGCCTCGGGCAAGTCCCTGGCCTACCTGGCGCCCGTGCTCTCCGCCCTCGCGGACGGCGCCGAGGCACCCAACGGCCGGGGTGCGACCGCCCTCTACCTGGCCCCGACCAAGGCTCTGGCCGCCGACCAGCGCCGGGCCGTGCGGGAACTGTCCGCACCGCTCGGGAACGCCGTACGGCCCGCCGTGTACGACGGGGACACCCCCTTCGAGGAACGCGAGTGGGTGCGCCAGTACGCGAACTACGTGCTGACCAACCCCGACATGCTGCACCGGGGCATCCTGCCCTCCCACCCCCGCTGGTCCTCCTTCCTGAAGGCCCTGCGCTACGTGGTCATCGACGAGTGCCACACCTACCGGGGGGTATTCGGCTCCCACGTCGCCCAGGTCCTGCGGCGGCTGCGCCGCCTGTGCGCCCGCTACGGCTCCGAGCCGGTCTTCCTGCTGGCCTCCGCCACCGCGAGCGATCCGGCGGCCGCAGCGTCCCGGCTGACCGGCGTGCCGGTCACCGAGGTCACCGACGACGCCTCACCGCGCGGTGAGGTGGTCTTCGCCCTGTGGGAGCCGCCCCTGACCGACCTCAGGGGCGAGAAGGGCGCCCCCGTACGCCGTACGGCGACCGCGGAGACCGCCGACCTGCTGACCGACCTGGTCGTCCAGGGCGTCCGCACGGTGGCCTTCGTGCGCTCCCGGCGCGGCGCCGAGCTGATCTCCGTGATCGCCCAGGAGCGGCTCGCCGAAGTGGACCGGTCCCTGCCCCGGCGGGTCGCGGCCTACCGGGGCGGCTACCTGCCCGAGGAGCGGCGGGCCCTGGAGCGGGCCCTGCACTCCGGGGAGCTACTCGGCCTGGCCGCCACGACGGCGCTGGAGCTGGGTGTGGACGTCTCCGGCCTCGACGCCGTCCTGATCGCCGGGTACCCGGGCACGCGGGCCTCCCTGTGGCAGCAGGCGGGCCGGGCCGGGCGCTCGGGGCAGGGCGCCCTGGCCGTGCTGATCGCCCGGGATGACCCCCTGGACACCTACCTGGTCCACCACCCCGAGGCCCTCTTCCGCCGTCCGGTGGAGGCCACCGTCCTCGATCCCGACAACCCGTACGTCCTGGCCCCGCACCTGTGCGCGGCCGCCGCCGAGATCCCCCTGACCGAACCGGACCTGGATCTCTTCGGACCCGCGGCGCGCGAGCTCCTCCCCCAGCTGGAGGCGGCGAAACTGCTGCGCCGCCGGGCCACCGCCTGGCACTGGACCCGGCGGGAACGGGCCTCCGACCTCACCGACATCCGCGGAGGCGGGGGCCGGCCCGTGCAGATCGTGGAGGCTTCGACCGGGCGGCTGCTGGGCACCGTGGACGAGTCCGCCTCCCACACCGCCGTCCACGACGGCGCCGTCCACCTCCACCAGGGCCGCACCTACCTGGTCAAGCGCCTGGACCTGGAGGACTCGGTGGCCCTGGTCGAGGAGGCCTCCCCGCCGTTCTCCACCACGGCCCGGGACACCACCTCCATCTCCGTCCTGGAGACCGAGACCGAGATCCCCTGGGGCCCGGCCCGGCTCTGCTTCGGCTCCGTCGAGGTCACCAACCAGGTCGTCTCCTACCTGCGCCGCAAACTGATCACCGGCGAGGTCCTCGGCGAGGCCAAGCTGGACCTGCCCCCGCGCACCCTGCGCACCCGGGCGGTCTGGTGGACGGTCACCGAGGACCAGCTCGACGAGGCCCGGATCAACCCGGAGATCCTCGGCGGCGCCCTGCACGCCGCCGAGCACGCCTCCATCGGCCTGCTCCCGCTGTTCGCCACCTGCGACCGCTGGGACATCGGCGGGGTCTCCGTCCCGCTGCATCCCGACACCCTCCTCCCGACCGTGTTCGTCTACGACGGCCACCCCGGCGGCGCCGGCTTCGCAGAGCGGGGCTTCCACACGGCCCGCGCCTGGCTGACGGCCACCCGGGACGCCATCGCCGCCTGCGAGTGCGAGGCCGGCTGCCCCTCGTGCATCCAGTCCCCCAAGTGCGGCAACGGCAACGACCCCCTCCACAAACGCGGCGCCATCCGCCTCCTCACCCGCCTCCTCTCCCAGAACCCCACCACCGACCCCACCCACCCCCCAGCCACCACCTGAAACCCCGGCCGAAGCCCCGAGACGCCGAACCCCCGCCGCCACTGGAGGCGCAGGCCCCGGGGAAACCCCAGCCCCGCCCGCACCCGGGGCCCGGGGCAGCGACCGGAACCCCCGGCCCCCGCATCCGCCCGAACCGGCTCGGGCACCCGGGGCCGGAGCCAGGGCCCCAGACCCTCACCCCCGCCGGCACCCGGGGCCGGAGGCAGGGCCCCAGCCCTTCGCTCCCGCCGACACTCGGGGCCCGAAGCAGGGCCCCAGCCCTTCGCTCCCGCCGACACTCGGGGCCCGAAGCAGGGCCCCAGCCCTTCGCTCCCGCCGACACTCGGGGCCCGAAGCAGGGCCCCAGGCCTTCACCCCCATCGCGCTCAGCGCCCGGGACCCGGGGCCGAGCCGCAGACCGTCAGCCCCGCCGGCGCTTGAGGCGCCGGGTCCGGGGCGGAGCCCCGGGGAACGGAGGAAGGGCGGGGCGGGAAGGGACCGCGCGCAGCGGCCGCGCGGGGCGGGGAGGGCTCCGCGCGGCGGCAACGGCACCCGGCTCAGCCCTCCACGGGCAACGGCACCGGCACGGGCACGGGCCCCGGCCCCGCGCGAGCCGCGACCCCCGGGGCGAACGGCCCCGCTCGGACCCGGGCGGTGACTTCGGCCACCTCACCCCCGACCCGGCACACCGCCAGATCCGCCCCCTGCGCCCGCGCCACCCGCCCGGCCACCGCACACGCCGCCTCCGGACCCCGCGCCCAGGTCACGGCCGCCGCGAGCGCCGCCAGATCCGCGGCCGCCCCCGCCCGGTGGCGGGCCACCACCGCCTGGCCGAGCAGCAGCACACCCCCGAACACCGCCACCAGGGCCGTGGCCACCACCGCGGCCCACACCGTCGCCGAACCCCGGTCCCGGCTCACGGCGGCGCCCCCACGCTGTCCTCCGCCAGCGCCACCGCCACCGCACCCAGCCGCACCGGCAGCCCCACCGGGCCCGGCGCCGGGGCGGCCACCGTGACCCGCCACAGGTCCCCCGACCGCTCCAGCTCCACCCGCGCCCCGGGCGGGGCGGCCGCCCGGGCCGCCGCCACCGCCACGTCCAGCGGCTCCGACCGGCCCGCCGCCCTGGCCCCGGCCCGCGCGGCGTCCACGCACCGGATCTGCGCGGCCGCCGCCATCAGCGCCCACACCAGCAACGCCGCGAACAACACCAGCGCCGGAATGATCAGAGCCGCCTCGGCCGTCACATATCCGCGGTCCCCGATTCCCTCCCGATTTCCCTCAGAAGGGCGCATCGAGCGCCTTCCCGATGGTCGACTGAAGGGCCGCCGAGACCACGTCACTCGTCACCACCTTGTACAGAACGGCGGCGAACGCACACGCCGCGATCGTGCCCATGGCGTATTCCGAAGTCGACATTCCCGCGTCACCCGAACGGCCGCTCAGCGCCGCCCGCACCCGAAACCAGATGATCCTCATGACAACCTCCTGTGTGATTACGTTCTTGATGTGATTTCAGCTTGTGATCCGTGTGGTTCTCTCACTTTCCCGACAGCAGTCCCGAGGCCATTCCGATCACCACCGGAGCCACCCCGATCGCGAGGAAGGCGGGGAGGAAACACAGCCCCACCGGCGCGGTGACGAGCACCGCCGCCCGCTGCGCCCCGGCCATCGCCCGGCGGGAGCGGTCCGCGCGGAGCCCCGCGGCCAGCCGGGAGACCGGCTCGGCGGCCGGCGCCCCGGTACGCGCGGCCCGCTCCAGGCACTCCGCGAGCCCCCGGGCCCCCGGTATCCGCGCCAACCTCCCCCACGCGGCGCCCGGTTCGCCGCCGAGGCGCAGCTCCGCGCCCGCGAGCGCCAGCCGCTCGCCCACCGGTCCGCCGAGCGACTCCCCCACCACCTCGGCCGCCTCCACGGGGCCCGCACCCGCTGCCAGACAGGCGGCCAGCAGATCCGCCGCGAAGGGCAGCTGCCGCTCGATCTCCCGGGGATCGGCGCCGACCGGTGACCGGGACCGGGCGAGGAAGCGCCGCACCCCGGACTCCGCCGCGCCCCCGCCCGGCGCCCCGCCGGCCGGCCCCGGGCCTCCCGGCAGCGCCCCGGCCACCGCCCGGCGCCCGGGCAGCGCCCGGGCCGGTCCGGCCCGTAC
>NZ_JBFRER010000142.1:0-18166 GCF_052114405.1 Streptomyces sp. M-16
GCCCGGCAGCCCGACCGCCCGGCGGCCCGAGCGCCTGACGGCCCGAGCGCCCGGCGGCCCGAGCGCCCGGCGGCCCGAGCGCCTGACGGCCCGAGCGCCTGACGGCCCGAGCGCCTGACGGCCCGACCGCCCGTGAGCCCGGCCTGTTGGTGGCTGGCCCGCGCTTGGGGTCACCCGCAGTCAGCCCGTACGTGGGGCAGCCGCGGCCGACCCGCGCACGGGTCAACCGCGGCCGACCCGCGCACGGTCAGCCGTGGCCGGCCCGCGCTGGGGGTCATCCGCAGTCGGCCCGTACGCGGGGTCAGCCGCAGTCGGCCCGTACGTGGGTCAGCCGCAGTCGGCCCGTACGTGGGTCAGCCGCGGTCGGCGACCGCCCAGGACGTCGCCGCGACGACCCCGGCCGCGCCGATGACCGCCGGCCAGGCGCCGACCTTCTTCGCCAGCGGGTGCGCCCCCGCGAAGCCGGCCAGGTAGAGCGCCCCCAGCCCGGCCGCCGCCGGGGTGCCGCCCCGGCGGTGCCATTCCCGTCCGGCCACGAGCCCGGCCGCGCCGAGCACGACGCCGCCCAGCGGCCGCTTCTTGGTCCAGCGGGCGACGGCGTAGCCGCCGACCAGGCCGGCGGCCGCCACCACGGAACTCGGTACCCGCGCCATGTCGAACTCCCTCGTTCTTCTTGTCTGCTGATTCGATCATTCGATCATTCGATGGGTCGCCTACGAGGCTAACGCGGGCCCCTCGACGCCCGCCGGACACCCACCGCCCCGAGCAGGAGCACGGCCCCGCCGACCACGGCGTCCGGCACCGCCTCCCGCACCGCGCGCGGCAGCAGCGCCACGATCCCGAGGACGAGGAGGAACGCGAGCGCGCACCGGCCCGCCGCCCGCAGCAGTCTGTCCACGCGCTGCTCAACGCCCCACCCCCGTCCGCGACACGGACGCCGCACGGCCGATTTGTCGCACACTCGCCGTTTCTGCGCACCCACGGGAGCGGGAACCTCCTGGGCGTAGATTCGGTCTTCCAGGAGGAAACCCCCTCAACTCACCACCCGCCCCCCGCACCCCACCCATCCCCCCAGGAGCCGACAGCGTGATCTCTTACGGACGGGCCGTCCTCGACCTCGCGGACGAGCTGGCCGACGCCTACGCGGACGTCTTCTCCGCCCCACCCTGGAACGAAGGCGAAGAAACCATTCGCCAGTTCTCGACGCGCCTCCAGGCCGACGTCCGGCGCCCCGGTTTCCGTACGGCCTTCGCCCAGTCGGCGACCGGCATCGACGGGTTCGCCACCGGCTGGCTGACCGGCGCCCCCTTCCCGCGCACCCGCGCCTACCCGCAGGTCGCCGCCCAGCTCGGCGCGGAACGGGTCCGGGAACTCCTCGTCGGGGCGCTGGAGATAGACGAACTCGCCGTACGCGCCTACGCGCGCGGCCACGGCACCGGCCGGGCCCTGCTCACCGAGATCACCGCGGACGCCCCGCAGCGCCGGGCCTGGCTGCTGACCTCGCGGCTGGCCACGGACACGGTGGCCACGTACCGCCGCCTGGGCTGGAACGAGGTGTCCGCCCTGCCGGGTACCGAGAGCGGCGTGGTCGTCTTCCTGTCCCCCGATCACCCGGGCCGCGACAGGTAGACCGCCGCCCGCACGGGCATACCGGGGCCATGATCACGCTCAAGGAACCCGTACCGGTGGCCCGTCGCCAGCTCGGCCTCGCCACCCGCCACCAGCTCACCACCACCGCCGGCATCCCCAGCGCCACCCTCACCTCCCGCACCCGCCCCGGCGGCCCCTGGCAACGCCTGCTGCCCCGGGTCTACCTCCTCCAGACCGGCCCGCCGGACCACCGCCAACGGGCCCTGGCCGCGGTCCTGTACGCCGCCGAGCCCGCCGCGGACCCGCTCTCCGGCGACACGGCAGCCCTCACCGGCGCCGCCGCCCTCGCCCTCCTCGGCATCCGGGACGCTCCGGACGTCCCCGCCGACGTCGTGATCCGCGCCCCGCGCCGGCTCGCCGCGCTCCCCCAGGTCCGGCCCCGGCCCACGACCCGCTGGCCCCGAACCCTCACGGTGTCCGGCATCCCCAGCACCCGCCCGGTCCGGGCCGCCGCCGACTTCGCCGCGCGCGCGGCCCGCCCCGACCGGATCCGCTCGGTACTGGCCCAGGTCGTCCAGGCCGGCTGGTGCCACCCGCACGACCTGCACGCCGAACTCCGCGCCTCCCGCCTCCTGGCCCGCCCCGAGATCCGCGCGGCGGCCACGGAACTCCTCGCCGGGGTCCGCTCGGTCGCCGAGGCCCGCGCCCGCGACGTCCTCACCGGCACGGACCTCCCCACCCCCCTGTGGAACGCCCGCCTCTACACCCCGGACGGCACCTTCCTGGCCACCCCGGACGCCTACTGGCCCGACGAGGGCGTGGCCCTGGAGGTCGACTCGGCGGAGTACCACTACACCCGCGACGCCTGGCACGCCACGCTCCGGCGCCGGCTGCGCCTGGAGTCCCACGGAGTCCTGGTGGTCAGCGCGACCCCGTCGATGATCCGCGACACCCCCGCGGAAGTCATCGCGGCCCTCCGCACCCTCCTCACCCTCACCACCCCCCSCCGAACCCCACCCACAGCCCTGGCCCGCGGCCACCAACAGCTGGCCCTGCCCTTCGACCGGGTCCGGGAGCCGTAGCGCGGTCCAGAATGGTGTGGTGGAGAAACTCTCAACGACGGCCGGCGTGCGTGCGCGGATGAGTCGGCAGAAGAGCCGCGACACCTCCGTGGAGGTGTCGCTGCGGAAGGCGCTGCACGCCAGGGGTGCGCGATACCGCATTCACCGGCGGCCGGTGAAGGGTGTGCGGCGCGAGGCGGACATCGTGTTCGGTCCGGCACGCGTGGCGGTCTTCGTGGACGGCTGCTTCTGGCACGGCTGTCCCGTACACGCCACTTGGCCCAAGAACAACGCGGACTTCTGGCGGGAGAAGATCGAGGGGAATCGGCGCAGGGACCTCGACACCGATGGCCGGTTCGCCGAAGCGGGTTGGCTGGTCTTGCGCGTCTGGGAACACGAGAGCGTGGAAGAGGCGGTGGAACGGGTGCTGGAGGCCGTCACGGCCCGTCGCGAGCAGCATGGTGCGAAGCGACGATCATATTGATGGTTTTCGGTTTTTGACACTGCCTCCGATGTCAAATCCTCGCTGTTAGGGTGATCGTGACCAATGCCGTGGCGGGGTGGACAGCGGAGGGCGCGGGGCATGGATCAGCGCGGCGAGGAATTCGGCCCTTGGCTCGCACGGCAGTTGAGTCGCATGGACATGTCGCAGACGGATCTGGCGATGCGACTGGGCCTGACCCGGGCGGCGGTCTCCGCTTGGGTCAACGGCCGAGCCGAACCCAGGGAAGAGACCAAGCACGCGCTGGCGGAGGTGTTCGGCACGAACCCCGATCTGGTCGAAAGCCGGACGACCGATGTCTCGCCCGGTCGTCCGCTTCAGTGGCACCACCGGACGGCCCATGCCGACGGCGGCCGCGAGTACGGCAACGCCGCCGCGTTCGCCTTCGACGCCGACATGACGGTGCTGGCGAGGGAGGCCACGCAGAACGCGCTGGACGAGCGGCTCGATCCCGGCCGCCCGGTTCGGGTGCGCTACACCCTGCACGAGCTGACCGGCTCCCACCTGTCCGCGTTCCTGGCCGCGCTGAGCTGGGACGACCTGCGTCCCCACTACGAACAGGCTGCGTCCACCGGGCAGAAGGTCTCGCGGAGCCTCAGGGCCGCGCTCGACGATCTGGAGTCGAAGGACTCCCTGCTCCTCCTGCGGGTGGACGACTACAACGCCACCGGGCTGACCGGACCCGAATACCAGGACGGCCGGTTCGCCGCCGTCGTCAGGCGCCAGCTCGACAGCCACAAGCAGGCGGGCGGTCGGGCCGGAGGTTCGTACGGCCTCGGCAAGGCCACCTTGTGGGCAGCCAGTCGATTCGGCCTCGTCCTGATCAACTCCACGCTCTCCGTGCCGCACGAAGGTCGAACGGAGCGACGTCTCATCGGACGGCTCGACCTGCCGTGGCGTCAGGTCGGGGGCGAGGCCTTTGCCGGGCCGGCCTGGTTCGGTGAACCGGACACCGATCCGGCCCACAAGGACGTTTCCAGGTCGTGGTGGGCCGACGAGGACGCGGTGGGAGAGCTGCACCTGGAGCGGAGCGGTGACGAACCCGGCACCTCGTTCCTCGTCGTCGGCGCCCACGATGCCTCGGGCGACGCAGAGGAGCTACGGGACCTCCACGACAAGCTCGTCCGATCGCTGGCCGACGGTTTCTGGGCGGCGATGATCGGCGGCGTCGGGGCCGGACCGATCCTGGAGGCATGTGTCACCACGCTCAGGGACGGAGAGGTGGTCGTGCGTGAAGAGCGAGTGGACCCCCACAGCCGTCACCCGGCCCTGAGCCGTGCCCTGCAGGCCCACCTCGACGGTCGTACGGTCGAGAATCTCACCTCGGAGGACCAGGTGGCACGCGTGGAGGTGCCGCTGATCGTGACGCCTCTCAAGGGCAAGGGGAAGGCTGGGGCCAAGGGTCGGGAACACCGGGCCGTACTGCTGCTCACCCCAGCCGCGGACGGGGACGAGCGACACAGCCGTGTGGTGTGCATGCGGGGAAACCGGATGACCATCAGCGAGCACCGCCCCCGGGAACTGCCGCTCGGAACAACTCCGTTCCAAGCGGTGCTGCTTGCCGGCTACGCGACCGACCGGGACGGGGAGGACGTGGAACTGGCCGAGGCCTTCCTGCGCGCGTCGGAGCCTCCCGAGCACGATCGGTGGGACCGCACGGAGGAGCTGACCTCGCTCTACGAGCGCGGAGCCGTGAGCCGCCTCAAGGAATTCCGCAGCGATGTGGACAAGGCCGTGCGGGGCCTGGTCGGCAGGCGGGAGACGAAGAGCTCCGGAGGGCCCGCAGCTCTGCGCGAGCTCCTCAGGTGGGATGCCCCGAGCGGGGCGCAGCGCCGCGTCCCGGCCTTTCCGGTCGTCCGTGAGGTCCGGGCGCGGGTGGAGGAATCCGGCGCCTGGAGCGTGATCGTCGAGATCCGGTTGCCTGCCGCCGAGGATCCGTGGCGGTTGACGCCGGTCGCCAAGTTCGACGTCCGGTCGGGTGGCCGCCCCGTGGTCGACTGGGCCATCCTGGCAGCCGACGAGAACTGTCGGGTGGAGGACGGTGATCTCGTCGTCGAGGCCGGAGTACGCAGCGCGGTGTTCCGCGCGACCACGGATCCGGCGACGCATCCGGTGCGCAGCTCCTACGCCCGTCTCGTCGTGGAGGTCCAGAAGGCGCGCGGAGGTGCGGCATGACGGCGGTGTTCCCCTACCGGACGCTCTTCGGAGACGTCGAACTGAGAGTGACCTCCGTGTCGGTGGACGGCCGCGAACTCCCCTACTCGATGATCTCCGCAACAGACCGCGCCGTCGCTCTCCACCAGGCGGGTCGGCAGCGGTGGGATCGGGCGCGGCTTCGGGTCGCGGTCACGTTCCCGGAACAGGAGGTCGCGGAGGGTCCGTGGTCGGACGTGGTGTTCCTCGCGGTTCTGGCCGAGAAGGCGACCAACGTCCGCTCGACCGTCGTGCTGACCAGGTCCGGCGACGGCACCATGACGGGGACGATCGAACTCGATCGTGCCCTGCACTTCCGCCGGGCGACCCTGGGCGTGGTGGTGGTCGCGACGGTCGACGGGGTGGCCGGCCGGTCGGTGGCGACGGCCACGCAGGACTGGTACATCGACCTCAAGTCCTCGACGCCCGCGCGGCAGCGCGAGATCGAGATCGTCGAGCTCGATTTCACCGAGGTCGACCTCGAGTGGCTGAGGCCGTACAGGGAGTCCGCGTGGATCGTCGAGACCACGGGTGACGTTCCGACCGTGTACCTCAACACCGCTGCCGTCGAGGGTCTGATGGATGCCCTGCACGGTACCGGGGGAAGCCGTGCGGAGCGGATGGTGCGGGATCTCACGACGACCCAGATCGCCCAGGACGCCTGGACGGCCATGTTCCACACGGCGATCAGCGACCTGGAGACGGACGAGGACGGCACTCCGCTCGTGCCCAGGGGGTGGCGGGAGTCGGTCCTCAAGGCCATGCTTCCGGACGTGCTGCCCGGCCGTCAGTTGACCGACGCACTGTACGAGATCGCCGAGCGGCGGACCAAGGGCTACGGGTGGGCCGAGATCCAGACCGGTGTGCAGTTCGCCGCGGGCAGGCGCAGTCGTGCGACGAGGAACCTCACGAACGCGGTGCGTTCCCTGCAGAACATCGAAGGGACGGGTGGCGCCAGGTGAATCGGACACCGGTACAGGAACTCCCCCCGACGTTGGGTCTGCTGTCCGACGCCTCGGTGGCCAAGTACCTCAGCAGGGCGGTGCAGACGGGRCAGGAACGGCCGCCCCAGGTCGCACTGCGGAAGGCTTCCGAAGCCTTGGGCGCCGCACACCGTTGGCGCACGGAGCCGGTACGCGTCCTCGTCGACGAGGCCGTGCGCCGCTTCGAGGACGACCGCACCGCCGCGGACGGATGGTTCGCGCCCCGCCTGCACGCGACCCTGCGCATGACGCGCGCCGAGGCGGCGGACAGCCGGCTGTGGAACTTTCTGGCCATGGTGGTGGCTCCGGACTACGTCGCATGGCGTCACCGTGCGTCGGACACCGAGGCCGGGCCGGGGACGGCGACGGCGGCGCGTTTCTCCGGGCCTCACTACACGCAGGCGTTCTCCCGCCTGTGGTGGACGGCCGAACTCTTCCGTGACGGGGCCGACTATCGCCCGATCGAGACCGCCTGCCGTGTGCAGGACGTGCTGCAGTCGACGATGCGCCTGGACGTCATCGATCACCGTCCCACCGCTCAGGCGATCCTGAGGGTGCTGGAACGTCGGCTCGCCGCCGGCGTGCCGCGCCCCGGAGATCAGGTGAACGCCCTCTCGGCGGCCGTGAACGCCGCGGGCAGCACACTGGTGTACGACGTGCTCGCGCCGGACCGAGGCATCGACACCGACGCCCTTCAGGATTGGATCGACGAGGCGGAGGATGCTGCCGCGGCGCCGTGGGACCGGCTGCCCAAGGGGCCGCAGGACGGTGGGGTGCCCCCCTCCTCGGTCGACACCCTGGTGCCGATCTTCGAGCAGCTGCTCGTGGAGGCACCACTGCGGGACCGCTCGAAGAAGAAGCCCCGGGTTCCCGCGGCGAGGGTGCCGGACGGTGTGGTGCTGACCAAGCCGTCGGACCGGGTGTGAGAGGGGCCGACGGCAGCCGTCAGGCGTGCTCGGCCAGGAAGGTGTGGATGGCCCGGGCCAGGGCGGTACCGAGACCGACGGGTACCGCATTGCCGATCTGACGCGCGATCTCGATCTTCGTACCGTGCCACTTGAAGGTCTCGGGGAAGCCCTGGATGAGGGCGGCCTCGTAGTGGGTGATCGGGCGGTTCTCCGTCGGGTGGAGGTAGCGGCCCTTTTCCGGCTTGTAGAACTCGGTGCGGATCGTCACCGAGGGCTTTTCCTTGCGCAGGCGCCCCATGACGTCACCCGAGCCGGAATTGTGGTTGTCCCAGCTTTCGGTGGAAAGGTAGAACTCCTGGCCCTTGAGGCGCTTGTAGCCGTCTTCGGTGGAAAGGCGAATCCGACCCGATCGATCGAGGCGGTAGTACATCCCGCGGAGATTCTTCCGATTTCCGTTCTCGGGAATCGCCATGTAGCGGGCGCGGGAGAGGTTCTCCGGCCGGCGGCCGAAGTGGAGGTCCGTCGTGAGGTAGTGCCCGGCGGTGGCATCGTCCTTGCCTCGGGCTTCGGGCATCCGCTCCAGGAGCGGGCGCTCGGCGGAGACATCGAAGACCTTCGACACCGGGACCCAGCGCGGCAGTGACGCCCCCGCCGGGAGGGAGTCGAACAGGGAGCCCTGGGCGTCCGCCGGCTCGTACCCGTTCTTGTGGTGCGTCGGCTCGGGGTGCCTCAAGGGCTGGGCGAAGTCCTTGTGGGTGCAGATGACGATCACACGACGCCGTGCCTGGGGCACTCCGTAGTCCGCGGCGTTCATCACGGCCTCCACGACGGTGTAGTCGTGGAGCGGGTGGCCGGGGGTGGTCGAGGCGGACAGCAGTTCCCTGTACTGGGGGGACTTCAGGAAGCGGTCGACGTTCTCGATCACGAAGAGCTTGGGGTGGACCTTCGCGACCACCCGCACGTACTCCTGCCAGAGCTCGTTGCGCGGGTCCGCAGGGTCCTCCTTGCCCAGCCCCGAGAACCCCTGGCAGGGCGGGCCACCCATGATCACGTCGACTTGGCCCTTGAAGGGGGTGGGGTCGAAATCCGTGATGTCCCCCGCATAGACGTGCGCGCCGCCGAAGTTAGCGGCGTACGTCGCGGCGGCGGCGCGGTCGAACTCCACGGCGGCGACCGAAGTGAAGGGGTTCGGGCCGTCAGTCGGGGTGTATCGGTTGAACCCGGCAGAAAAGCCGCCGGCACCGGCGAACAGGTCCATGACGCGGATCTGCCCATGTTGAGACGGCTGGGGCGGCTTTCTGGTCATGAGGGCCAAGTGTAGTCACCGTGCCACACGTCGATCGCCGTTCTCCGCGTCTCGTCAGCCGCGCAGCGCGGCGGCGATGGACGCGCCCAGGACACGACCGACGGGAGGCGGAGAGGCATGTCCGACCTGCCGGT
The DNA here is from genome assembly GCF_052114405.1 of Streptomyces sp. M-16. Lineage (NCBI taxonomy): Bacteria > Bacillati > Actinomycetota > Actinomycetes > Kitasatosporales > Streptomycetaceae > Streptomyces > Streptomyces sp. M-16. Next base: position 8,678 of record NZ_JBFRER010000142.1, read on the forward strand.
ACATCGCCGTCTTGCGCCCCTCGATCCGCCAGGAGGGAGGAAATCCCTGGAGCAGGGCGGCCTGGGCCACTGTGAGGGGCATCATGCCGGGCCGGCCGAGGTCGGGGTCCCATCGGAAGTTCTCGTCCGGGACGTCGTCCGCCACCGTCGCACCGTCGACGCCCATGCGCGCCCAGGCCTTCTTGCTCCCCGAGGGTCCGAGATCAGGCCCACCGCGCTCCCACGAGCCGCCGACGAGGGTGGGCGCCGGTTCGTCGGCCTGCGCCGCCCACCTCTTCGCGTCGCTCCAACCGCGCGCGGACATCGACTCCAGCAGAGTCTCTCCGACCGTCCTGTGGTGGGGTGCGGGTGTGGCGGGAGTCGGCTCGACGAAGCGGTCCAGTGCGTCCCCCTTGAAGGCCACCAGAATGCCCTGACGTCGCGTCTGCGGCACACCGTGGTCCGCAGCGTTGAGCACGAACCAACGATGCCGGTATCCGAGGTGGGACAGCTCCTCCCCGAGGTAAGTCCGAACCGGCTCGTAGGCGGGCTTGGTCACCAGGTCGGGGACGTTTTCGACGAGCAGGGCGCGGGGCTGTACCCCGTGCAGCAGGTACATCGTGGCCCGGAGCAGTTCGAGCTCGGCTTCGCTGTCCGGACGGGCCACGGTCGCGGTGGCCTTGACCCGGGGCAGGCCCGCGGACAGGAGATCGACGTCGTACGTCTGCGTGTGCTCGGCCGGGTCGAAGTCCAGGAGGTTCCCCTCGTGGACGTTCCAGGACGGGCGGTTCGCCCGCAGGGTCCGGCACGCCACGTCACGGTTGTCCAGGAGGAGCACCGGATCGAAGCCGGCCTGCTCCAGCCCCAGGGCCAACCCGCCGGCACCGGAGCAGACGTCCAGTGATCTCAGCCGTTCCGGATTCCGCGTATTCATGCCGCCCCAGGCTCCTCCGTGCCGCCGGGCGGTGAGACGGGTGGAGACCGCCTCACCGCCGTCCTCGACGACGTGCCGAGAGATCAGAGGTTGTCGATCTCCGTGACGTCGATGATCGCACTCGGCTTGGAGGAGATGGTCGTGAATTGGACGACCTGTCCGTTCGCGCTGTGCGCTGCCGCAGGGGCCACGAAGGTGAACGCCATCACGATCTTGTCCGAATCGATGCGGCGGTCCGCGCCGATCGAGCCCTGGTGGGCGCTCTGGACGATCGGATAGAGGACGACGACGCCGCGACGTTCGGCGACGAGACGCTCCGTGGCGGAGTCCCCCGAGTCTTCGAGGGCTCCGGCGATCCGGTGGGCGACCCCACGGTGCTTCCTGTCGCTGATCGCTCCGAAGAGCGGCCCCCGGTCGGCACGCCGGTCTCGGGAGAACCAGGAGTACGAGCGGCCCGCCGAGCCGAGGACCACCGTCTTGGCCTCCGTGGTCGAGGCGTGCTGGGGCGCCAGGACGACCCAGTCGGAGACCTTTCCGGACTCGGTGATCTCGGAGATGTACCTGAGGTGCGGCGGGAACTGGTCGGGGACTTCCCAACGCAACCCGCCGAGCGTGTCGAGCAGGTCGGCCGCCGAGAGCGTTCCGCGCAGGGCCCGGAAGCGGTGAGTGACGCCCTGCTCGGGGAAGTGGTAGCCGTAGCTCTCCGCCCGGTGCCCCAGCGATTCGAGGGTCGGGAGCCACAGTTCGGTGTTGTGTCGGAGATCCTCGCCCTTCTGGGGATATGCGGTCGGTTCCTCCCAACGGCCGGCGGAGCGAACCAGTTCCAGGCGGGCGTTGTACATCTTGTTCGGGCTGGTGGGCCTCAGCGACGGCATGTGCTGGGAGACGAGCGGGGGAATCTGGGCGGGAGTGATCTGTGGGCGTCCGTCCACCATCACGGAATACCTGTGCAGCTCCGAGCGGAACGCCTCTTCGTCGAGACAGATGGCCTGGAACGATTCGTACAGGTCCATTTCCTTGCGCCCCATCGTCTCCTTGCGGCCCAGATAGAGGCGGACCAGGTCGCGATATCCCTTTCGGAACCCGAACCATCGTCCCATCTGCATCAGGGTGGAAGCGTTCCCGGCCCGACGGCGGAAGAACGACACCGTCAGGCCCTCGACGGTGAATCCGCGGGCCAGCTTCTGGCCACCGATGAGGATCTTCCAGATCGGGCGCTTGTCGAAGTCCGCCTCGCCCGTTTCGAGGTCCTGGTCCCCGTTCACGACGATGATCGGACGGTCGTCGCCCCCGATCCTCACACTCGCCGGACCCACGTACGGCATGAGCTCGTCGTACGAGGCAGGCACGACGTGTCCGTCGGCTCGGACACCGGATACCGGTGCGACGTCGGTTTCGAACAGCTTGCGCAGGCGGGCGTGGCCGCGAGGGCCCATGTACCCCGCATCACGCCAGAGACCCAACACACGGTCGTGCAGTTCACGATGCACGCCGGTGCGCACCGATTCGTGGATGAGCATCGTGTGGTGCTCGAAGTAGCCGTCGCCGAGTGCGCCGACATCCTCGCGGTACAACTTCATCGCGGCGGTGAGTACGAACATGTCCATGGCCTGCTGCAGACAGGTGTCGTCCTCGTCGTCGTCGACGATGTCGCGGACGTGCGCCTTTTCGTTGGAATTGGCGAACGTCCGCTCCGCCTCCTCGATCTCGGAGTCCAGGTCGTGGAAGTCCCGCGCGCCCATGTAGCCCTCAGGCCGCGGAAGGGAGATGAGGAAGTCCTTGGGGAAGATGTCCTCGGTGTCGCTCGGGTCCACGAAGACGTTGGCGAAGGGCGTCGCGGTGTAGCCGACGTACTGTGCCCTCGGCAGCATGTTGAGGAGTTTCGAGATCTGCTCGTTGATCGCACTGCGTTGCGCGTCGGGCTTCGCGGTGTTGACGGAGGCCTCGTCGGACTCGTCGTCGATGATCAGTACGGGGATCTCGGCGAGCGGGGTCTTGATCTTCCCCAGATCCTTGACGAGCTTGGACAGGACCGTTTTGTTCTTCTTGACCACCATCAGGCGCGCAGAGGAACGATGCAGGTTCTGCTGGTCGTACAGCGGCAGCGCGGTTTCCCGCTTTTCGAACTCCAGGGCCGTGATCCCCTGCAGCAGGCTCTTGTAGTCGTCGTTCCGCGTCGTCATGCGCACGATGTCGAAGGCGCCCAGTGCGGAGGGAAGGCTGCCGAATGTCACGAAGCCGTCGGAGATCCATGCAGGGTCGTCCGCGTAGTCGGATTCCGACGCGTCCGCCCCTCGCAGGATGTTCTCCCGGCCGACGAGCTCCATGTCGAGGCGGCGCTGCGTTTGGGCCCGCAGCATGTTGAGGGTTCCGCCGAGGACGATGATCAGACGGTAGCCGGCGTCGACGGCCTTGGCCATGACACCGGTGAAGTTGGCCGTCTTCCCCGACTGGACGTAGCCCACGACGAGCCCTTTGGACTGGTAGACCTCCGGGTCCGTGGGGTCCGCCAGTCGCTCCACCACCTGGTCGGTGGCCACGTCCAAGGCGGCCACGGCGTCCGCCGGCCAACCCTTGTCGGCGAGCAGCCGGCGATATGCGGGCCAATAGTGAGGGCGACTGAGCTGGGACTGAGGCGTGTACCAGGGCTTGTGCTCGGGGCTGATCACCACGGAACCGGCCGCCTTCGACACGGGGATCACCCCGTCGAGCAGGATGCGCGTGGCCTCCTCCAGCTTGAGCAGGCGGTAGACGTCGGCTCGCCGCTCGTCCGTACGCGGCGGGGTTTCGGTCCAGCCGGGCTTGTCCGCGTAATCCCACCGGGTGAGCTGCCTGCGCCAGAGCTCGACCAGCTGGTGTGTCGAATGTGCGTCCTTCAGGGCGCCCTGGAAGTCCGCCTCGTCGGCGCAGTCCTCGGCCTCGGGGGTCATGTCCTCGGCCTGGTACACCAGGGCGCGGGCCAGGTTCTTCGGCTTGCTGCCGTCGAGATCGGAGAGCACGGCACTGTGCAGCGAAAGGCGGACGGATTCGATGTCGGTCATGGCGGATCCTCGTCGGTCACGGAAGACGGAAGTCGGTGAGGTCGACCGGCGAGCCGGGCGTCGGGCTCAGATGGTCCACATGTATGYGGTAGTCGATCGACGAGACGTGCTCGCGCACACCCGACGGAATCATGGAATCGGTCAGCCTCGGTAGGCGATCCGCCGGGACGAGCAGGGGCCCGCTGCGCAGGTTCCACCGTTCGTCGTCCGGTTCGCTCTCGCTCCATCCGCACGACGCGAGGGCTCCCTCCAGCCGAGTCGAGGCGATGCGGTGTGCGGCACGGGCGTCACGGAGCACCGTGGCCACCGATTCGCCGAGGGAGCGCCCGCCGAGCCCGCCGCGCGTCAGCTGGAGCGAGGCGAACCACAGAGGGCGTCCCGCGCTCTCCGTCAGCTGGCGGATCCCGTGGATCGTGTGCCGGCGCTCCTCGGAGGCGGTCGTCTTCACCTCGAGGTCGAACGACGGCAAGCCGAAGTCGTGCTGCTCGGCCTTGGGCCCGGTCCAGGCGTCGACGGCCTCGGCCCAGCCGTGGGTCCGGGCCACGGCCCGCAGGACGGCGAGTTCGCCGTGCAGGCCGATACGTCGTTCCACACCGAGGCCCCGTGGCCGGTTGAGCAGTTCGCCCCAGGCGTGGACGGTCTCCTCGAACGCCTGCCCAAGATCACGGTCACCCGTGACGACGCGGTCCGCGACCGCGATCAGCAGGTCGTGGAAGTCCCGCATCAGCGCGACCTGCGTGGTGTGGATCCGTGCCATGCGGGCGCCGCCGCGATGGACCTGGTCGATGGTCACCGCGGGAAGCGAGGAACGAGGGGGCTGCTGGTGCCGGGCGAGTTCGACCTGCAGCGAGATCGCCTGGCCGCCGTCCGCGATCTCGTACCAGACCGCGCGCTTCGCGGTGGGTGGGGAGAGGCGGTAGCTCGCGGCCTGCCGTTCTCCCAGGTAGTGCTCGACCGTCGACCAGGGAAGTTCCGGAAAGTCGGCGCTGTCAGTCATCGTCACCCATGCGTTCGAGTTCGGTGCGTGCGGCGGACACGAGGACGGATTGCCACAGCTGAAGGTTGTCCTTTTCGCGACTTCCGCTGTATTCCTTCTCGAAGACCTGGTGGAGGAGCAGGTACATGAGGGATTTGAGAGTGGGTGCGTCGTTCAGGCCGCCGCGGCGTCCCCCGAGTATCGCGGAACGATAATGCCGGTTCAGGCAGATGGTCCGGTTCTCCCGGTCGATCTCGAAGAAGTGCCCGTTGTCCATTTCCTGCCAGCGGATGGAGATGGGATCCTCGCCGGGCAACAGGGGAAGCTCGTCCTCGATGGTCTCGCGCACCACGGGATCGAATCCCTTCCCGGGCCCCACGACTGCCTTCCGGCTGGTGCCGGCCCGCTTGCGGGCCTCCCGGTACACGGTCTCGGCGTCGGAGATGTACTCGACGAAGCGTCGACCGTTCGCGTCCCGCGCGTCGTCCAGGGCGGCGATGAACTCAGGAGAGACGTCGACGCCTTCCTTCTTCACGGTCAGGCGGAAGACGTCGTTGCCGGCCGGTGGGAGATCGATGGCGATACGCGAGAGCGAGAGGTGCTGCTCCGGTTGCCGGAAATTGTTCCACCCGCCGGCCTGCACGAGGCGATGGTGGCGGTAGAAGTAGAAGCCCTGGCGTTCGAGCACGGATCCCACGGCCTTGTATCCGTCAAGGGTCGATTTGGCGGGCCAGACGTGAGCCTGCAGGGCCACCGGGGCCATCGACGGGAGATCCACGTCGAAACGACGCGGGTAGTCGGCGTGGCCGGGAACCGGATACCCGAAGGGGTCCAGGGGCTCCACCCCGAAGTTCATGTACTCGGTGCCGGTGTTGACGTCCTCGACGGCGATGGTGATGTTGAAGTCTTCCCGGGCCAGGAATCTGTGCAGGTACAGGCCGAGCTGGAGGCCCAGCCGGTTGATGGTGCGATGGAGGTAGCGATCGGTCTGACCGCCGCCGCCGTGACGGGGGAAGTTCTTCACCCCGTCCCAGCGGATGACGGTGCCCTGCCAGGTGATCGGCCTCTGCGCGTAGCGGTCGATCAGGGTCTGCGCGTAGTCCGGGGCGACGATGTCGCACTGGTAGCCGTTCACGGCCCGTTCCATCAGCCACCGGCGTCCGACCGCCCGGGTGCGGCGCGTCTTGCTCACGACGGTGACTGCGGACGCGTGGCTCAGCGAGGCCGACTTCAGGCCGGTGCCGAACATCCCGAGCGCTTGGGAGTCGTAGTCGCGTCGCCCCCCGACGGTCATGGCGACGTCGAGTTCCTCCTCCGTCATGCCCTTGCCGTCGTCGATGACGAGCAGGCTGACGAGCCGATCCTCATCGCGAAGGAAGTGGATCACGACGTCCCGGGCCCCGGCGTCGATGGAGTTGTCGACGAGGTCGGCGATGGCGACCTCGAATCCGTATCCCTGACTGCTGAGCGCCTCCATGTACCGGGCGTCCGGGGGGAGATGCTTGCTGCCCGCGATGGGAACTTCGAACTGCCAGTCGTCGGTCATTGCCTGCCTCGGGGGTCGTCGAATCGAGGACGAGCCTAATCCGCCCGACTTCCCGGGAGCAGGTCCGGGTGACCCCGGGTGACCCGGGGGACACGGATGGTGGGCCGGTCGGAACTCAGGAGTCGGAAGTGGCGCCGTGGCATTCCGCGTAGGGCTTGCCCGAGGTGCACCAGCAGGGGGTGGTGGGGGTGGGGGGCCAGGGGGTGGCCTTGCCGCGGGCCGCGAGGGTGGTGGCGTATTCCGCCAGGAGGGAGGGGGAGGCCGGGGAGGTCTTCTCCGAGGCGGCGAAGGCCTCGTAGGAGGGGACGCTGCCCGTGACGATGCCGAGGTTGGTGGTGCCCGAGGCGGYCAGGGCGCGCAGCGAGGCCTCGGTGGCGGCGAGGTGGGCCGCGTGGGAGGGGTACTCCGCCGCGAGCGTGGGGTAGGAGGCGACGAGTTCCGCGAGCTCGCGCTGGGGCCAGTGGAGGATCGCCACCGGGAAGGGGCGCGAGAGGGCGGCGCGGCGGTCGCCCAGTTCGGCGCGCAGGCGGGCGATCTCGGCGCGCAGTTCCGCCGGGTCGTCGGAGCCCAGGGCCCAGATGCGCTTCGGGTCGTGGAGTTCGTCGAGGGGGATCGGGCCCGAGTGGCGGGTGTCGGCGACCATGTCCCAGTCGTCGTGCGGGAGTCCGAGGAGGCGGCGTACGCGGTGGCGGCCGGTGAGGAGGGCCGCGGTGGAGCGGGTGAGGGGGGTGTCCTCGGAGGTGAGGAGGGTGGCCGCCTCGGTGAAGCACTCGTGCGAGGCCTCCAGCTCGTCGTGGGCCTCCAGGGCTTCCGCGATCACCTCCCAGGGCGCCGGGTCCGCGGGGGCGGCGGCGCGGATGCCCGAGATCAGGGCGCGGGCCTCGGCCTCGTGGCCGTACTCCCAGAGGTTCGCGGCCTGCAGGGCCTTGATGAGGTGCGGGTTCGCGGGTGCGTCGGCCAGGAGTTGGTCGTAGAGGGTGCTCGCCCGCTCGCGTGCGTCGCCCAGTTCGAGGTGGGCCGCGGCCTGGAGGAGCAACGGCTCCTGGTCCTCGGGATAGCGGGTCGCCGTGCGGATGAGGCGCTCGGCTTCGGCGATGTGCTCGGCAGGCGTGTCGGGGCGCATGGTTCACACCGTACTGCTGCTGGTCAGTTGAGGGGGGAGGTCTTAAGGTGCGGGCCGTGCGGGATCGCGTGCGTGTGGTGGTGCAGGGGGGCGGCCGGCGGGGGCGCCGGGGCGCTCTCGCGCGGCTGCTGTGGGTGGGTGCCGAGGCGATCACCACGGTGGGCGTGGTGGTGGCGTTGCTGGTGGTGCACCAGGTGTGGTGGACGAACCGCCAGGCCGTCGCGGCCGCCCAGGAGCAGGTGCGGGAGCTGGAGCATGCCTGGGGTGCGGGGGGTGGGCAGCGGCCCGGCCCGGGTGGTGGGGCGGATGTCGGTGCGGGTGCGGGTGCGGGTGCGGGTGGGGGTGACGGGGACGTGCCGGACGTGCCCGTGGTCGAGGGGGCGTCGAGCGGGCCCGGTGCCGGGCGCGGGAGTGCTCCGGCGCCCGGCCGATCGGTGGGGGGCGGCGAGCGGCCCGCGCCGGCGCCGGCTCCGGGGCGCGAGGAGGCGTACGCCGTGCTGCGCGTGCCGCGCCTCGGCCTGACCGTGCCCGTGGCTCAGGGCGTCGACAAGCGGACCGTGCTGGACAAGGGCTACGTCGGCCACTACCCGGGGACCGCGCAGCCCGGGGCGGCGGGGAACTTCGCGCTGGCCGGGCACCGCAATGCGCACGGGGAGCCCTTCCGCTACATCAACCGGCTCCGGGCGGGCGACGAGCTGCTCGTCGACGTCCGGGGGCGGCGGTACACGTACGTGGTGGGCAAGGTGCTGAACGAGACCACCGAGCGGGACACCGGGGTGATCGCGCCCGTGCCGCACAGCACGGTCCGGCCCGACGCCGGTTACGCGGAGGCGGGTTCGTACATCACGCTGACGACGTGCACGCCCGAGTACACCTCCACGTACCGGCTGGTGGTCTGGGGCACGCTCAGGGCGTAGCGGGGCCGTTGTCGGTGGGGCCCGTTAGTATCGGTCGTGAGTACCCGATCTCGTACGGAAGTTCGGGGCTCGTGGAAGGGGGAGGGGGCGGTCCGGATGTCTCGACGAACCGACGCGCGGCCCTTGCTGTCCTTCCTGGTCTCCTCGCGGGCGGGTGCCCTGCTCGCCGCCCTGCTGGTGTTCGGCGGGATCCTCGGCCTGATGTCGGGGGAGAACGCCCTGGCCGCAGCCGTGGTCGCGCTGGCCGCGGCCGTCGCCGTCGGAGCCGCCGCGCTCGCGGCCTCCCTCGTGCGGTCCGTGCCGCCGCACCGAATACGCACCGCGATCCGTGATCGCGAGCAGCGCACGGCGTTCCTGCCGCAGCGCGATCCCGACGCCTCGGGCCGGTCGCGGCCCAGGGCTCCGGGCCGTCGCGTCATGACGGCCGCGTAGGGGCGCGCAGTACTTCCCTCGCCTTCTGCTCACTGATCACTGTCGTCGCCCCTCGCGGGTCGTCGCGCCGAAATGCACCTTCTTCGACGTTCGACGAGACCCCTCGGAGGGCCCGCGTGTCCGTTTTCACCCATCTTGTTGCCGAGCTGGGCCGGCTCATGGAGCCGGTACTGGCCGAGTCCGCGACCGCTGCCGCGATCGTGCTGTTCACCGTGCTCGTACGGCTCGCCCTGCACCCCCTGAGCCGTGCCGCCTTCCGCGGGGCGACGCCCGTGGCCGGCTGCCTGCCGACGCTGCTGCAGCTGCCGGTGTTCTTCGTGATGTACCGGGCGTTCTCCTCCCCGGAGGTGGCCGGTGCGGCCAACGAGCTGCTGGGGCACCGGCTGTTCGCCGCCCCGCTCGGATCCCGGTGGGCCGACGCCCTCGGGGAGGGCGGGCCGTTCGGGCCGCGGGGGCTGGTGTTCCTGGGGCTGTTCGCCGCCGTCGGGGTGGTGGCCGCGTGGAGCGCGGTGCGCGGGCGGCGGGCCGCCGCGGCCGCGCC
>NZ_JBFRER010000143.1:0-18110 GCF_052114405.1 Streptomyces sp. M-16
CCGTTGTACTGGACGTACTCGGGTGCCCCGCCAACGCGGCGAGGTGCGGTGCCGGGCGGCGCGGGCCAGGCAAGATCCGGAAGAGACGGCCCAGGGGACCCTGGGTCCGCGGGTACTCCGCAGGGCTGAGCACGCGCGCCGAAGACCGTCCGGAGGGATGATCGGAGGCGAGAAGGCATCTGGCAGACTCTCTCCCCATGGGTGAAGCGAGCGTGAAGACACTGGAAACCCGGACGGACGTCTCGTCGCCCATCGTGAGCGAGGGAGAGGTCCGCCGGGAGTCCGAGCGCACCCTCCTCGCCCGGCTGCGCCTGCCGCGGCGCCCGCGCATCTGGTTCGAGGTCCTGCTGATCGCGGTCAGCTACTGGACCTACTCGCTGATCCGCAACGCCGTACCGGAGCAGAAGGCCGCCGCCCTCGCGAACGCCGACTGGATCTGGAGCGTCGAGCGCGCTCTGGGCATCGCCGTCGAGCACTCGATCAACCACGGCGTGAACTCGGTGACGTGGCTGATCGTGGGGATGAACTACTACTACGCCACCCTCCACTTCGTCGTGACCATCGGCGTACTGGTGTGGATCTACCGCTTCCATCCCGGGCGTTACGCCGCCACCCGGCTCGTGCTGTTCGCCACCACCGGCGTCGCCCTGGTCGGCTACTACTTCTACCCGCTCGCGCCGCCCCGGCTGATGAACGGGCAGCGGTTCGTGGACACCGTGCTGGTCCACCACACCTGGGGTTCGATGGCCTCGGGGAACCTCAAGCACATGTCCAACCAGTACGCCGCGATGCCGTCCATGCACATAGGGTGGTCGCTCTGGTGCGGACTGACGATCTTCGCGGTCGCGTCCGCGCCGTGGGCCCGGATCCTGGGCCTGCTGTACCCGGCCGCGACCCTCGTCGTCATCGTGGCCACCGCCAACCACTTCTGGCTCGACGCCGTCGGCGGTATGACGTGCCTGGCCTTCGGGTTCGCCGTCACGCGGATCTGGTACGGCTCGCTGCCGCACCGGCTGCCGCGCCAGCCGGTGCACACCGGCCCGCACCCCGCGTCCGCGGCCCTGCTGAACCGCTTCCGCCGCTAGGCCGTCCCTTCCGGATCTTGTCGGTCGGGCCCGCGTCGGAAGAGACCGCCTAGGCCTCCCCGTGGGTGATCCGGCCGCCCGACACGGTCAGCCGGATCGGGGCATCGGCCAGCTCGTCCGGGCCCGCCGTGACCGGGTCGACGGTGAAGGCCGTCAGGTCCGCGCGCAGACCGGGCGCGATCCTTCCCGCCACCGCCTGCTCTCCGGCCGCGAGCGCCGCGTGCGAGGTCATCCCCTCCAGGGCCATGAGGCCGGTCAGGGCCCGTCCGCCGGCAGCCGCGCCGCGGGGGCGCAGGGCCGTGGCGAGGACCTGGCGGGCGTCGTGGTGGGCGATGGGCCAGTCCGAGCCGAGGGCCAGGACGGCTCCCGCGTCGCGCAGGTCCCGGCAGCGCCAGGCCCGTCCGGCGCGTTCGTCACCGAGCCGCTTCGACCACTCGTCGGTGTGGTCGGCCCGGGTGTAGGCGGTGTGCGGGGGCTGCATGGAGGCGATCACCCCGATCTCGGCGAACCGCTCCAGCTGGTCGTCGGGGACCGTCTCGATGTGTTCGATCCGGTGCCGCATGCGCGCCCGGGGCCCCAGGGCGGCGACCGTGTCCAGGACGTGGCGGACGGCCGCGTCGCCGATGGCGTGGGTGGCGGTGCCCACCCCGGCCGCGTCGAGGACCCCTACGGCCCGGGAGTAGGCGTCGGGGTCGGGCCAGAAGGCCTCGGTGCCCTGCCCGTGGCAGTCGGCGTGCCCGAGCCAGGCGGTGCCGCCCTCGACGGTGCCGTCCATGAAGAACTTGACCCCGCCGACCTGCCAGTGGCGGCCGCCCCGGCCCTGGAGGGCGATCAGTTCCGCGAGGGCGTCCCCGTCCGCGCCCGGCATGCACCAGGGGGCCAGGCGCAGCCGCAGCGGGAGGTGGCCCTCGTACTCGACGGTGGCGAGCAGGGCCGGTACGTCCCCGTCGCCGAGGTCCATGACGTGGGCGCCGGTGAGGCCGGTGGCGGCCATGTCGGACAGCAGTGCGAGGAGGCGGGCGCGGCGCTCGGCGGACCGGGGTTTGGGGGCGAGGGCTCCGACGAGGGCCATCGCCGCGTGCTCGACGAGGTGTCCGGTGGGTGCTCCGTCGGCGTCGCAGACGATCTCGGAGCGCTGGGCGAAGGCGCGGGGGCCGGTGATCCCCGCGACGGCGAGGGCCGGGCCGTTGGCGAGGGCGGAGTGGCCGTCGTAGAGGCGCAGGAAGGCGGGGGCTCCGCCGAGGGAGTCCTCGATCAGGTCCCGGTGGACCGGTCGGCCCCCGAAAGCGTTGTGGTCGAGGCCCCAGCCGAGGACCCAGCCGCCGGTGCGCGGGGCCGTGCGCAGGGCCGCGCGGAGCTGGTCGAGGTCGCGGACGGCGGTGAGGTCGGCGCCGGCGGACATCTCGATGCCCCAGACGGGGTGGCTGTGGGCGTCGGTGAGGCCGGGGGTGAGGGTGGCGCCGCCGAGGTCGATGACCCGGGTTCCGGGTCCGCGCCAGTCGCGTACGTCGCTCTCGTGGCCGACGGCGAGGACGTGTCCGCCGCCGAGGGCTACCGCGCCGGCCTCGGGGCGGGCGGGGTCGAGGGTGCGGACGCGGGCTCCGGTGAGGACGGTGTCGGCAGCGGGCACGGCTCTGCTCCTTCAAGGGGTTCGGGGTCTTCGGCGAAGCGGGCGCAGACGTCGGGGCGGCGGGTGCGCAGGCGCCCGGCGAGGGCTGTTCCGGCGAGGAAGACGGCCGGGACGAGGGCCGGGACGAGGGCCACGAGGACGATGTTGACGGTGGTGGAGGCCATCGTGAAGAGGCCGCCCTGGACCTGGCGGCCCCCGAGGCCATGTGGGAGCCGTCCGCGCGGACCCCCCTGCTGGCCGCCGCCCTGACGGCGGGCGGCCCGCACCGCGCGGACGCGGCCTTCGACCTGGCCCTGGCGGCCCTGCTCGCGCACGCCGCGACCCTGCGGGAAGAGGGGGAAGGCGGCGCACCCTAGGCCCGGGACCCGGCCGCCGCACGTCCCCGGTCGGCGCTCGGAGCAACCCCCGGGTGCACGCCCCGGGCGGGGCCGTGAGCCTGGGTCCATGAGCACGCACAGGGTGGTGGTCCAGGCGCCGGACCCGCGCGGTCTGCGCGCGGTGACCGTCGACGGCGTGCCCGCGGGCAGCGCCTGGTCCCGGCGCGACCTGCGCAGACAGCTGCGCCGCGCGGGACTGCCGCCCGGCATGGACCTGGAGGACCGGGCCTCGGTCACCCGGCGCGGGGCGCACGGCACCGTCTGGCCCGACCGCACGGGCCGCCGACGCGCCACGATCGCGCTCCTGACGGCCGGTCTGCTCGTCTCGGCCCTCCTGCTCGCCGACGCGAGGAACACCGGCAGGTACGGAGTCCAGCGCCGAACAGTGGCATCGACGTTCTGATCTCTCCACGCGATTCCAAGGGTCACGTGTCGCCCGACGCCGAGTCCTCGGAGAGGTACGGCGTCGACCAGTACGACTCCGCGGTCACCGAGATCCCCTTCGCCACGCTGCTGGACGCCGCCCGCTCCCAGGCCCCGTAGGACCGGCGCCTACGCCCCGTAGAAGAGCTCGTCCACCACCGCGCGGGCGCGCCGCGTGATGCGGCGGTAGTCGTCGAGCATCTCGCCGACCCTGCCCTCCGGGTAGCCGAGGTAGCGGCCGACCGCCGCCAGTTCGCGGGCGTCGGCGGGGAAGGTGTCCCCGGCCCGGCCGCGGACCAGCATGACGGCGTTGCGGACCCGGGTGGCGAGCACCCAGGCCTCGTCGAGGACCTGCGCCTCCTCGGTCGGGATCAGCCCGGCGGCGTGGGCGGCGGCCAGGGCCTGGCGGGTGCGGGTGGTGCGCAGGCCCGGTTCTGCCCAGGCGTGACGCATCTGGATCAGCTGGACGGTCCACTCGACGTCGCTGAGGCCGCCGCGGCCGAGTTTGGTGTGCAGGGTCGGGTCGGCGCCGCGCGGCATCCGTTCCGATTCCATCCGGGCCTTGAGCCGGCGGATCTCGCGCACGGCGTCCTCGCCGAGGCCCTCGACGGGGTAGCGCAGGGGATCGATCAGCTCGATGAAGCGGCGGCCGAGGTCGTCGTCGCCCGCGACCGGCTCGGCGCGCAGCAGGGCCTGGCTCTCCCAGGTCAGGGACCAGCGGCGGTAGTAGGCCGCGTACGAGGACAGGGTGCGCACGAGGGGTCCCGAGCGGCCCTCGGGGCGCAGGTCGGCGTCGATGAGCAGCGGCGGGTCGGCGGTGGGGAGCTGCAGGAGGCGGCGCATCTCGGCGATGACGGTCTGGGCGGCCTTGGCGGCTTCCTGTTCGTCGACGCCCTCGCGGGGTTCGTGGACGAACAGGACGTCGGCGTCGGAGCCGTAGCCGAGTTCGTGTCCGCCGAAGCGGCCGACTCCGATGACGGCGAAGCGGGTGGGGAGGGTCTCGCCCCATTGGTCGCGGACGGCGGCGCGCAGGGCGCCGGCGACGGTGGCGGCGGTGAGGTCGGAGACGGCGGCGCCGACCCGGTCGACGAGGGCGCCGGGGTCCTCCTCGGCGGGGCTGTCCTCGGTGCCGTAGGAGGCGATGATGTCGGCGGCGGTGGTGCGGAAGAGTTCGCGGCGGCGGACCCCGCGGGCGGCGGTGACGGCGGCCTCGCCGCTTTCGGCGCGGCCGACGGCGGCGAGCACCTCCTGTTCGAGGGCCTCGTGGGTCCGCGGTTCCAGGCCTCCGGCGTCGCCGAGCAGGGCGACGGCCTCGGGGGCACGCATGAGGAGGTCGGGGGCGAGGCGTCCGGCGGACAGTACGCGGGCCAGGTTCTCGGCGGCGGCGCCCTCGTCGCGCAGCAGGCGCAGGTACCAGGGGGTCTTGCCCAGGGCGTCGGAGACCTTGCGGAAGTTGAGCAGCCCGGCGTCCGGGTCGGCGGAGTCGGCGAACCAGCCGAGCATGACGGGCAGCAGGGTGCGCTGGATCGCGGCCTTGCGGCTGACGCCGGAGGCGAGGGCTTCGAGGTGGCGCAGGGCGGAGGCCGGGTCGGCGTAGCCGAGGGCTTCGAGGCGCTGGCCGGCGGCGCGGGGGGAGAGCCTGGTCTCGCCGGGGGCGAGCTGGGCGACGGCGTCGAGCAGGGGCCGGTAGAAGAGCTTCTCGTGGAGGCGGCGGACGGCGGAGGCGTGCCGGCGCCAGGCCTTGTTGAGTTCGGCGACGGGTTCGGTGCGCAGGCCGAGGGAGCGGCCGAGGCGGCGCAGGTCGGCCTCGTCCTCGGGGACGAGGTGGGTGCGGCGCAGCCGGTAGAGCTGGATGCGGTGTTCCATGGAGCGCAGGAAGCGGTACGCGTCGTTGAGCTGGGCGGTGTCGGCGCGGCCGACGTAGCCGCCGGCGGCCAGGGCGTGGAGGGCGTCGAGGGTGGTGCCGGAGCGCAGGGTGGCGTCGCTGCGGCCGTGCACGAGCTGGAGCAGTTGGACGGCGAACTCGACGTCGCGCAGCCCGCCGGGGCCGAGCTTGAGCTCCCGGTCGATCTGGGCGGCCGGGATGTTGTCGACGACGCGGCGGCGCATCTTCTGGACGTCGGCGACGAAGTTCTCGCGTTCGGCGGCCTGCCAGACCAGGGGCGTTATGGCCGCGATGTACTCGGCGCCGAGCGCCTCGTCGCCGGCGACGGCGCGGGCCTTGAGCAGGGCTTGGAACTCCCAGGTCTTGGCCCAGCGCTGGTAGTAGGCCAGGTGTGAGGAGAGGGTGCGGACCAGGGGGCCGTTGCGGCCCTCGGGGCGGAGGTTGGCGTCGACGGGCCAGATGGTGCCCTCGACGGTGGTCTCGGAGCAGATCCGCATGAGGTGGGAGGCGAGGCGGGTGGCGGCCTGGACGCCCTTGCCCTCGTCGGTGCCGTTGGCGGCTTCGCCGACGAAGATCACGTCGACGTCGGAGACGTAGTTGAGTTCGTTGCCGCCGCACTTGCCCATGGCGATGACGGCGAGCCGGCACTGGCGCGCGTCCTCGGGAGCGGCGGCGGCGGCGATGCGCAGGGCGGCGCGGAGGGTGGCGGTGGCGAGGTCGGCGAGTTCGGCGGCGGCCTGGGCGACGTCGGTGGTGCCGCAGACGTCGCGGGCGGCGATGGACAGGAGGCAGCGGCGGTAGGCGACGCGCAGCGCGACGGGGTCGTGGGCGTCGGCGAGGCCCTGCTCGAACTCGGCGAGGCCGGGGTGCAGGTCGGCGGCCTCGTAGGTGACCAGGGCCTGCCAGTCGCGGGGGTGGCGGGCGAGGTGGTCGGCGAGGGCCTCGGAGGCGCCGAGGACGCCGAGGAGGCGGTCGCGCAGGGGTTTGGCGCTGACCAGGGTGTCGAGGAGCACGGGCAGCTGGTCGGCCGGCTGGGCCTCGGCGAGCCGGACGAGGCCGAGGAGGGCGAGGTCGGGGTCGGCGGTGGCGCCGAGGGCGTCGAGGAGCACCGGGTCGGTGCGTACGGCGGCCAGCGCGTCGGCGTCGAGGAGCCGGGTCGCGGCGGACGGGTCGGTGAACCCGCTGCGCAGCAGTCGGATGAAGGTGCTGCTCCTGCGTCCCGGGACTGTCATCCCGCCGCCTCCCGAGTGCGTCGCCGCCGGTGGTCGGCCGGCGCTGCCGGTGGTGGTGGCCGGCCTGGGGCGAGCCTAGCCGGAGCAGGCGTTCGACTCACCGGCGTGTCGTGGCGAATATCATGAGGCGGATTATCAGATTTTCTGGTTACTTTTAGATCTATGCGTCAGGGGCCCGGTCCCCGTCCGGCCGGTTGCGAGGAGCCCCATGTCCGAAGGACGTCCGTTCTCCGCCCCGACGCCGCCTTCCGTCCCGGCCCCGCGCCGGCCGGCCGCGCCCGCTCCCCGGTCGTCCTCGACCGCGGCGGCACCGCGCCTCGAACCGGAACCGGCCACCGCACCCTCCGACGCGAACGGACCCCGCGGCGGTTCCGGCCGTCCCGAGGTACCCCGCCAGGCCACCGGGCCGGGCCCGGCCGCGTACCCGCACCTCTCCGGGCGGCCCTCCCACCACCGGCCCGCGCACCCCGCGCTCCACCGGGCCCGGATCGTCAAGGCCGTGGCCGCCTGCGCGGCCGCCGCGGCCGCCGGCATGCTCGTGCTCCGCGGCAACGAGGCCTACGCCGCGCTCGACGCGCCCACCGGCGCCGACTCCCGGCTGACCACCGCCACCACGGCCGGCACCCCCGACCCCGGCCGGGTGCTGCAGATCGTCGCCCACCCCGACGACGACCTGTACTTCATGAACCCGGACCTGCGGTACTCCATAGCCGCCGGCCACCCCGTGACCTCCGTCTACCTCACCTCCGGCGAGGCCGACGGCATCAACGCGGGCGCCGCCAAGGAGGCCTCCACCGCACCCAACAAGCCCGCCTACGCCGAGGCCCGGCAGAACGGCATCCGCGCCGCCTACGCCAAGATGGCCACCGGCGACCGCAGCAGCCCCTGGAAGCGCAACGTCGTGGCGACCAAGGGCGGCGGCCACGCCGAGGTCGACGTCCTGGAGGCCAAGCCCGAGGTCAGCCTCGTCTGGCTGCAGATGCGCGAGGCGGGCAACGTCTACGGGGACGCCCCCGACAGTCTCCACGGCCTGTGGGACGGCAGGGTTCCGCGCCTGGAGTCGATGCTCGCCTCCGGCACCCCGGTCAAGCAGCGGTTCACGTACACGAAGGAGCAGGTCGTCCGGACGATCGAGGGCGTCCTGGAGACCTACCGGCCGACGACGATCCGGATGCAGGACCCGACCCCCGGCCGCTTCCCGGACACCAAGCGGTACACCGACCACCAGGACCACTTCTACGGCGCCCGGTTCGTGCAGACGGCCGCCGAGGCCTACGCCCGGGAGGTCAAGGACCGCCCGCACTTCGCCGTGCAGAACTACGTCGGCTACTTCAACAGCTCCCTCCCCCTCGCCCTGGACCCCGGCGAGGCCAAGGAGAAGCTGGACATCCTGGACACCTACGCCTGGCTCGACCGGCAGAACCACTGCGGCAGCGAAGCCGGCTGCGGTGACCTCAAGGTCGCCGACCACCCCTCCGGCAACCGCTGGACGGACTCCATCAACTACGCCCGCGACACCAGCACCTCCTGGCTCGCCTCCGACCGGGACCACGGCCTGTGGGCCTTCAAGGTGCTCGACGGCCAGGTCGCCCTCTGGCACCGCACCGGCCTGATCGGCAGCTGGAGCGGCCCCCGCCTGCTCCCGGGCACCGGCATGGACCAGGGGATCTCCACCGTCACCCTGCCGGACGGCCGGATAGCCGCCTTCGGCACCCGCACCACCTTCGGCGCCCGGCCCGCCGACTACCGCCGCGAGGTCGTCTACGCCGTCCAGCGGGACCCCGGCTCCGAGGAGTTCGGGGAGTGGCAGTCCCTCGGCACCCCCGAGGCCGCCGACGACACCTGGACCTCCGACATCAGCGCCCCCGCCGTGTCCGTCGACGGCACCGGACTGGCGGCCGTCTACGTCCGCGACGGCGCCTCCGGCCTGCGGGGCCGCGCGCAGCGGGCCGACGGGAGCTGGGGCCCCTGGGAGAACCACGGCGGGACCGACCTGCACGGCACCCCGGCCACCGCCACCGACGGGGCCGGGCGCCGGATGGTGTTCGCCGCCACCACCAAGACGGTGATCGGCTGGACGCAGCCGGAAGCGGGCGCACCGCTGGGCCCGGCCACCCACACCGGACTGCCCGACACCACGCTCCCGCTGACGGCCGAGGCCCGCGAGGGCGGAGTACGGCTGTGGTTCCGCAAGCCCGGTTCCGGCAACGTCCGTACCGCCCTGATGACGGGCGAAGGCGGCCTGAAGGTGAACAACCTCACCGACCTCGGCGGGCTCCAGGGCTTCGGTTCGGTGACGGCGAGCGGGCACGTGCTGGCCGGCCGCACGGCGGGCGGACGCCTCGGCTCGGACGTGGGCATCGGACAGCCGTGGCAGCGCTCGCCGCTGATGTTCGCCGGCGCGCCGTCCAGCACGATGACCGGGAAGAACATGGTCAGCCTGGCGGTGGTCGGGCTCGACGCGCGCCTCTACGTCACCTCGTCGGCCGACGAGGCCGACGCGTACCTGGCGCCGTGGCAGCCGGTGGGCCCGCGCAGCACGGCCCCGTAGCGCATCGCCCGGGAGACATCCGGATACAGGTAAATAGCCTCATATCGCCTCCAACACCCCATTCCGGGGTGTTGTTTGCGTTCCGGGCCCGCCAACCACGTCCACGATCCGGGCACTTGTGCGCGTCCGCACCCGCACCGTGCACCATCACAACCGGTCATTTCCGGAAAGCACGCGTCATCGGCGAAATCGGTGAACCAACTCCCCCGTTTTGGCCTCTCACTGACTGCACAGCGGTTCTTCCTGCCCGTCCGGAACGACCTCAAGGCGTGACCGATGCCCGTATCCCGCCGCCGCTTCCTCCTCGCGGCCGTGGTGCCCATGCTCACCGTGGGCGCCTCCGGTGCGCTCTCCATCGCCTCCGGCCGCCAGACCTCGGCCGAGGCCACCCAGAACGACCGGCCCGGCCGGGGCCCGGTCCTCCCCGCCAGCACCACCTCCGGCACGGTGGTGCAGATCGTCGCGCACCCCGACGACGACCTGTTCTTCATGAACCCCGACCTCAGCAGGTCCCTCCTCGCCGGCCTCCCGCTCACCACCGTCTACCTCACCTCCGGCGAGGCCGACGGCCGCAACGAGGCGCACGGCGGCGAGGCCAGGGACCCCGAGCAGCCCGCCGACCGCGCGCGCTACGCGGAGGCCCGGCAGAACGGCATCCGCTCGGCGTACGCCCAGATGGCCACCGGGGACCGCACGAGCGCGTGGACCCGTACGGTCATACCGACCGCCGGCGGCGGACAGGCGGAACTGGACGTCCTCGTCGCCCGGCCCCGCGTCAACCTCGTCTGGCTGCAGCTGCGCGAGGCCCGCAGCCCGGCCGGCGACAACCCCGACAGCCTGCGCGGCCTGTGGAACGGCCGGATACCGGCGCTCGGCGCCCAGCTGACCACGGGTACCCCGGTCCGGCAGTCGTTCACGTACACCAGGGACCAGGTCGTCGACTCGATAGCCGGGATCCTGGAACGGTACCGGCCTACGACGATACGCATGCAGGACCCGACGCCGAACCGGTACGCGGACACCGGCAAGTACACCGACCACCAGGACCACATGTACGGCGCCCGCTTCGTGCAGGCGGCCACGGCCGCCTACGCCGAGCGCGTCACGGACCGGCCGCGCTTCACCGTCCAGAACTACCTCGGCTACCACAACGGCACCCTCCCCCACGCCCTGGACCCGCAGACCGCCGAAACCAAGATCGGCTTCCTGAAGACGTACGCCTGGCAGGACCGCACCGACTACTGCGGCAGTCCCTCGGGCTGCGGGGACCGCAAGGTGGCGGGCAGCCCCACCGGCCGCAACTGGGCCCAGTCGCTGCGCTACGCCCGCGCCGACACCACCTCCTGGCTCGTCGAGGGCACCCCGGGCCGCCTGTGGGCCTTCGCCGCGCTCGACGGCCGGATGGCGCTCTGGTCCCGGGACCCGGCCGGGAGCTGGACCGGGCCCGCGCTGCTGCCGGGCACCGGCATCGACCCCGGCGCCACCACCGCCCGCCTCCCCGACGGCCGCGTCGCCGTCCTCGCCACCCGCACCACCCTCGGACCCCGGCCGGCCGACTACCGGCGCGAGGTCGTCTACGCCCTGCAGTCCGCGCCCGACGGCCCCTTCGGCCCCTGGCAGTCCCTCGGCACCCCCGAGCCGGGGGACGAGCCCGGCACCTCCGCCATCAGCGCCCCCGCGGCCGTCGCCGACGCCGGGGGCCGCCTCACCGTCTACCTCCGCGACACCCGCCGCACCCTGCGCGCCCGGGTCCAGCAGCCGTCGGGCGCCTTCGGCGACTGGGAGCGGCTGGGCGGCGAGGACCTGCAGAGCGACCCCGTGACCCTCACCGACGCGGCCGGGCGGCGCCACGTCTACGCCACCACCACCAAGTCGGTCCTCGCCTGGACCCAGCCCTCCCCCGGGGCCCCGCTCACCGGGCCCCACCCCACCGCCCTGCCCGCCACCACCGTGCCCCTCTCGGCGGCCCGCGACGGCGCGGGCGTCCGCCTCTACTTCCGCCGCCCCGACTCCGGGGTGGTACGGACCGCCCTGGTCACGGCCGGTCCGGGCGCTCCCCAGGTCACCGGCCTCGGCGAGTCCGGCGGCCGGGCCGGCTACGGGGCGGTCGCCGCCGCGGGCCGCGTCCTGACGGGCCGGGCCGACACCGGTACGGTCGCCACCGCGGCCCTCGGCGGGCCGCCCGCCTGGACCGAGTCCCGGATGCTGTACGCGGGCGCCCCCTCGGCGGCCCCCGGCCCCGCCGGCACCACGACCACGGCGGTCCTGGGCCTGGACGCCCTGCTCCACACGGCGACCACCCGCCTGGCCGCGCCCCCCGCCACCTGGCATCCGGCCGTCACACCGGCCACTCCGTGACCCCCGTCCTCCCGGCGGGCGGGTGCGCCCCGTGCGCCCCACCTGCCCGCCGATATCCTGGAGGGAGCATCGGGGGCTTCTCCGCACGGAGGACGACACGATGAACCGGCACCGCCTCCTCACGCTCCTGGCCGCCCCGCTCCTCGCTTCCCCGGCCGCCACCCCCGCCTTCGCCGCCCCGGCGGCGGCCCCGCCCGCGGCCGCGTCCTGCGAACTGGTCGCGACCGGGGAGGGCGGGGACACCTCGTAGACCCTCGTCCTGGAGGGCTTCGACCCGGGCCAGTCCGTCACGGTCAACGGCCCGCGCACCAGCCAGCGCATCCGGACCGGCGACGAGGGCTCCCTCCAGCAGGACAACGTCCGCTACGGCAGGTACAGCGTCGCCTTCAAGGCCGGCGGCTCCGGCCACGGCAACCGCATCGGCTGCCTGACCCCGCCCCGGCACAGAAGCAGGACCAGGGCGGCGGCAAGCGGGGCAAGGTGCGGGTCACCCAGCTCTCGGTCGCCACCCTCACGAAACCGGGCACCACGGTCGACTGCTCCCAGCCGAACAAGGCCGAGTTCGACGGCAAGATCAGCGGCACGGGCAAGGGCGACGTCCCCTCCTTCTGGACCTTGGCCTCCAGCTCGGACCCCATCGAATCGGGCAGGGCCCACTTCGACCCCGGCACCGAGAGCGTCTCCCTCCTCAAGGTGGTCGACCTCCAGCCCACGGTGAACGGCGCCCCCCAGAGCGGCTTCGTCACCCTCCACGTCCCGTCCGCGAACCTGACGGCCCGCAGCGACCAGGTCACCCTCACCTGCGCGAAGCCCTGAAACACCTCCGGACCGCCGGTCGCTGACCGACGGCCCGGACGGGGCAGGGCTGTGATCTGCGGTTACAGCACCGGGAGGTTCTTGCGGAGTTCGAAGGCGGTGACCTCGCTCCGGTACTCCTCCCACTCCTGCTTCTTGTTGCGCAGGAAGAAGTCGAAGACGTGTTCGCCGAGGGTCTCGGCGACCAGTTCGCTGCGTTCCATCAGGGAGATGGCCTCGCCCAGGTTCTGCGGGAGGGGTTCGATGCCCATCGCGCGGCGTTCGGCGTCGGAGAGGGCCCAGACGTCGTCGTCGGCGCCCGCCGGGAGTTCGTAGCCCTCCTCGATGCCCTTGAGGCCCGCCGCGAGGAGGACCGCGTAGGTGAGGTACGGGTTGGCGCCCGAGTCGATCGAGCGGACCTCGACCCGGGAGGAACCCGTCTTGCCCGGCTTGTACATCGGGACGCGGATCAGTGCCGAGCGGTTGTTGTGGCCCCAGCAGATGTACGAGGGGGCCTCGCCGCCGGAGCCGGCCGTGCGGGAGGAGCCGCCCCAGATGCGCTTGTAGGAGTTGACCCACTGGTTGGTGACCGCGGCCGTCTCCGCCGCGTGCTTGAGCAGGCCCGCGATGAAGGAGCGGCCGACCTTGGAGAGCTGGTACTCGGCGCCCGACTCGTAGAAGGCGTTGCGGTCGCCCTCGAAGAGGGAGAGGTGGGTGTGCATGCCCGAGCCCGGGTACTCCGAGAAGGGCTTGGGCATGAAGGTGGCCTGGACCCCCTGTTCGAGGGCGACCTGCTTCATGACCAGGCGGAACGTCATGATGTTGTCGGCCGTGGAGAGCGCGTCCGCGTAGCGCAGGTCGATCTCCTGCTGGCCGGGGGCGCCCTCGTGGTGGCTGAACTCGACCGAGATGCCCATGGATTCGAGCATGGTGATCGCCTGGCGGCGGAAGTCCATGCCGACGTTCTGCGGAGTGTGGTCGAAGTAGCCGGAGTTGTCCGCCGGCACCGGGCGGGAGCCGTCCAGCGGCTTGTCCTTCAGCAGGAAGAACTCGATCTCCGGGTGGGTGTAGAAGGTGAAGCCCAGGTCGGAGGTCTTGGCCAGGATGCGCTTGAGGACGAAGCGCGGGTCCGCGAAGGACGGGGAGCCGTCCGGCATCAGGATGTCGCAGAACATCCGGGCGGTCCCGGGGGCCTCGGCGCGCCACGGCAGTATCTGGAAGGTGCTCGGGTCCGGCTTGGCGATCATGTCGGACTCGTAGACCCGGGCGAAGCCCTCGATCGCCGAGCCGTCGAAGCCGATGCCCTCGTCGAAGGCCTGCTCCAGCTCGGCCGGCGCGACGGCGACGGACTTGAGGAAGCCGAGCACGTCGGTGAACCACAGGCGCACGAAGCGGATGTCCCGCTCCTCCAGCGTCCGGAGGACGAATTCCTGCTGCTTGTCCATGCCTTCATCCTCGCAGTTCAGACGATCCGTGCACCACCGCCCCGAAGGACCGGGGGGCGCACAGTCGGGCCCGCCCAGTATCGCCAATGGTGGTTTCCGCCACATTACGCACCCCCGAAAGCCGATGACACCCCCGCACTGACCACCGAGCCGTCATGAGCATTACCATCTGCGCCCATGGGGGGCTGGGAGCACACGCGGAGCGGGAGCCACGGGCGACCCGTGCGCCGCGCTGCCCTCCTGCTGCTGATCTCCTTCGGCGTGGCCGCCTGCGTGGCCTTCCTGTGCGCGCGGCCCGCCGCCGCGCACCCGCCGCACCCGGGCGGTTCCGGGGCGCATTCCGCGCACGCCGCCTGCGTGTCCCCGTACGACCTGCCGGGCTGCTCCCCGCTGGCCCACGTGACCCCGGCCGTGCTGCCCGCCACGCCGCCCGCCGTGGCGCTGCCGCAGGACCGGGTGGCGCCCGCCGTCCGCCCGGCCGCCGCGGCCGGGCCGGTACGGCCGGACGGCACCCTGGCGCGCGCGCCCGGCCTGTACTCCCTGCAAGTGCTGCGGACGTGAGCGCCGCGGCGCCCCGGGCGCACCCACGGCTCCACCACGACACCCCCCTCAGCAGAAGGAACCAGGGCACATGGCCAGCAGGACGTCGGACAACACCTCCCGCCAGAACCGCATAGCCGAGATGCGGCGCGCCGAGAAAGCACGCGACCGGCGCAACAAGTTCCTCGCGATCGGCATCTCCACGGTGATCGTCGCCGGACTCGTCGGCTTCGGGTCGTGGCTGCTGATCGAGCAGAAGCAGAAGGACAAGGACTCGGCCGCCGCGCGCAAGGCGCCCGTGAGCGGCGAGCGCGAGTGGGACGTCAAGAAGCTCGGCCGCAACCACGTCGAGACCCCGGTCAAGTACGAGATGAACCCGCCGGTCGGCGGCGACCACAACCCCCGCTGGATGAACTGCAACGGCGACGTCTACAAGAACCCGATCCCCGAGGTCAACGCCGTGCACTCGCTGGAGCACGGCGCGGTGTGGGTGACGTACAACGAGAAGGCCGCTCCGGGCGACATCGAGGCGCTCGCCGGGAAGGTGGGCAAGACCCCGTACACGCTGATGAGCCCGGACAAGGAGCAGGCCGGGACGATCATGCTGAGCGCGTGGGGCAAGCAGCTGACGGTGGACAAGGCCGACGATCCCCGGGTGGCGCAGTTCTTCACCAAGTACGTGCAGGGCCCGCAGACGCCCGAGCCGGGCGCCGCCTGCACCAACGGGCTGGCCGACAAGTGACCCGTACGTACTGGGCCGCGGGCGCGGCCGTCGTCCTCGCGGTGCTGTTCGCGGTGGGGGCCACGGTCGCCACCGCGAACGGCGGCTCGGGCGGTTCCTCCGCCCCCTCCTCCACTCCGGCGCTGTACTCCCCGGACGCCGGTTTCGCCCGGGACATGGCGGTGCACCACCAGCAGGCGGTGGAGATGTCCTTCATCGTCCGCGACCGCACCCAGGACGAGCCGGTGCGCGGCCTCGCCTACGACATCGCCAACACCCAGGCCAACCAGCGCGGCATGCTGCTGGGCTGGCTGGACCTGTGGGGGCTGCCGAAGGTGCTGGCCGACGAGCCGCCGATGTCCTGGATGTCCGCCTCCGAAGGGGGCGGCGAGCACGCCGGGCACATGGGGCACGCGACCAAGCCCGGGGCGCTGATGCCCGGCATGGCGACCAAGGAGGAGCTGGACCGGCTCGGCGCGGCGAACGGCCGGGACGCGGAGGTGCTCTACCTCCAGCTGATGACCGACCACCACAAGGGAGGCGTCGCGATGGCCCAGGGCTGCGCGGCGCAGTGCCGGACGCCGGCGGAGCGGGCGCTGGCCCAGGGCATGGTCGCGGCGCAGCAGTCGGAGCTCACCCTGATGGCGGACATGCTCAAGCAGCGCGGGGCGGCCCCGCGCGGGTGACCGGCGTACGCGCGGGTCAGTCCGCGGGGGCCGTCGGGGTCGTCGCGTCCGTCGGGGCCAACGGGTCCGGGGGGTCCGGGGGGTCCGGCGCGTGCTGGAGCGTCCGGGCCACGTCGTCCGGGCGGTCCAGCATGACGAGGTGGCCCGAGGGTTCCGCTACCTCGAAGCGGGCGCCGATCCGGTCGGCGAGGTCCGCCTGGCGGGCGAGCCAGCGCAGGGCCGCGCGGCCGGTGGTGCCGTCGTGGCCGGCGAGGACGGTGGCGGGCGCGGCCAGCGGGTGGTCCGCGCGCAGGGCGAGCAGCTCGGCGGCGGTGTCGGGGTAGCGGGCGTTCTCCAGCAGGGCGCCCCGCCAGACGCGGCCGGAGCGGTAGCAGCGGCGTACGAGGTCCCGCGCGGCCGGGTCCGCGGCCCCGCCCGTCCGGCCGGCCCGTACGACGCCGCGCCGGACCGCGGGTCCCAGCGCGGCCGGGATCCCGGCGGCGGTCACGGCCCGGCCGAGGGCACGGGCGGCGCCGGTGCGCCAGGCGGCGGGCAGCCTCGTACGGGGGCTCTCCTCGACGCTGGAGTCGACGAGGACCAGCGCGGCGGTACGGCCGGGGTGCAGCCGGGCGAAGGCCTCGGCGTGGAACCCGGCGAGGGAGTGCCCGGCGACGGTGACGGGGCCGGTCAGACCGAGCGCGTCCAGCAGGGCGGCGATCCGGTGGGCCTCGTCGGCGGCGCCCGCGGGACCGGGCGCGGGGGCGCTGAGCCCGTGGCCGGGGCGGTCGAAGCGGACCACGGTGCGGCCCCGCGCGGCGAGCAGCGCGGCCACGGGGTCCCAGTCGAACCAGGCCAGGGCGAGCCCGGCGCTGAGCACCACGACGGGGCCGCGGCCCTCGACGACCACGTGCAGGGGGATCCCGTCGACCCGGACGAAGGTGCCGGGGGCCGTCCCGGTGCCGGGGGCCGTCCCGGTGCCGGGGGCCGTCCCGGTCGTGTGCGGTCCTCGCGTCACGTGCGGCCCTCGCGGTGCACGGAGTGGGCCAGCACGCCGAGCCAGATCGCCACCAGCAGCACCTGCAGCCGCTGGCCCGCGCCGAGCGCCCATGTGCCGTGCCCGGCGGTGAACAGGGCGATGGCGGTCAGGGTCCAGACGGTGGCGAGGAGTTCCAGGGCGACGAGGGCGGGGCCGAAGCGGGCGAGCGGCGCGAGGCGGCCGTAGCGGCGGGCGGCGACGGTGAGGGCCACTATCCCGAGGAGGGCGCCGGTCATGGCGAGGCTGCTGCTGACGGCGTGCGCCTGGTGGGTGGCCGGGACGAGACCGGCGGTCTCGCGGGCGGCACACACGGGATCGACGGTCGGCCGGCAGCTCAGCGGCAGCCAGGCGTCGGCGGCGGTGGCGGCGCCGAAGAGGGTGATGCCCGCCCAGCCGGCGACGGCCCAGGGACCGCGGGACCCGGGGTGCCGTGGCAGGCGCGCCAGGGCGAGGAGGCCGCCGAGGAAGGCGAGGAGGCCGGCGGTGAAGTCGGTGGCCCGGAAGAGGCCGCCGAGCGGCTGGTCCTGGGCGGCGAGCTCGCTGACGTACGTCTCGATGGGGTTGACGCCGGTGGAGAACACGACTTCGAGCACCCAGGCGGTGTAGGCGGCGGCTCCGAGTCCGATGAGGACGACAACGGCCTGGGCGCCGCCTCCGCCGGCTCCGTTGCCTCGACCGGCGCTTCCGGCACCTTCGGGGGCGTTCATGCGCATAGTGTGAGTGATCCTCAGCAGATCCGGGGTGGGCGCGGGGACTCCTCGCGGGACCGCCGGACTCCCCGACCGGGAAACGTGCCGGGGTACGGGAGCGTTCCCCGGGCACCGGCCCCGATCTCGGCAGTTCGGTCGATTTCCCCGGGGGCCGGGGCCGGACGGGGTATCCGGTTGGAGGCGGGCGGAGCGCGTGGCAGGCTGGCGCAGGCCCCTGTACGCCGTACACCGCACTTCCGAGGGACTCCGCCAGGCATGAGCACGCCCCCGAACCCGCACGACAGCCCGACCGAGCCCGAGGGAACGCCGATACCGCCGCCGGGGCCGTCCCTGGCGAAGGCCCCGGCTCCGGCGACGCCCGGGACGACCCCGGCGCCCGAGGCGACCGAGCCGCCCCCGGAGAAGGCCCCGGCCCCCCCGGAAGCGGCCAAGCCCTCCCTGGAAAAGGCCCCGCCCGCCACCCCGGAAGCCCCCGAGCCCTCCCTGGAAAAGGCCCCCGCCACCCCGGAAGCCCCCGAGCCCTCTCCGGAGAAGGCGCCGCCCACCCCCGAGGTCCCCAAGCCCTCTCTGGAAAAGGCACCGCCCGCCCCCGAGGCGGCGCCCGCGACTCCGGCCCCCTCGGCGCAGCCCGCCCCGCCGCAGACCCCGCCTCCCGCC